>MPNF01000119.1 GCA_002238885.1 Alphaproteobacteria bacterium bin95
GGCACACTGGAGGGCGATGTGCTGGCCCGCCTTCGGGCGTCGGGCGGTTCGCTGAGCGCGGTGGAGACCGGTTCCCACGGAATTCTGGGCGCGCGCCTTGCGGCCGCCGACGAGGAGGGCGGCGTGTTCCTGCGGGCGTCTTCGGGCAACGCCACGGCCGCCGTGGCGCGGCCGCTGGGCCTCCCGGACGACGCCTCGCCGATGGAGCTCGCCCAAGGGGTGCGCCGGGCGGACGGGGCGACGCACGGGCTGGCCGCTGCCGTCAATGCCGGGACCGGAGAGGTGCATATTGCGCTCGCCGGGCCGGATGGCGGCTTCGAGCGCCGCGCTCTCATGATCGGCGGCCCGAGGCGGGCGCGGGACGGCGGCGTGGAACTTGCGCTCGACTGCCTGCGGCGAAGCCTCGCCGGCGCGCCGGTGGACCAGAAGATCGATTTCGAGAAGGCCTGAGGGCGGGCTCGGCGCGCGCCGGGCCCCGGGGGAGCGACATCCATGAGCCTCGTGCTGTTTCTTCACGGCGAGCATTTCATTGCCATGGGCCGGCCGTTCCTCGACCGGCTGGGAGCGGGCCGCGAGCTCCATGCGCCGCTCTATCCGGGCTATGACGGCGCGCCGCCGGACCCGGACTTCCGCAGCGTGGACGACCTCGCCTACCGCTATCTCGACCTGCTGGAGGAGATGGACGCGCGCGACGCCACGATCGTCGGCTGCTCGCTCGGCGGGTGGGTGGCGCTGGAAATGGCGGTGCGCGACCGCTCGCGCATCGGGCGCATCGCGCTGCTCGCCCCGGTCGGGGTCAAGCTCTTGGGGCGCGAGGAGCGGGACTTCGCCGACCTGCCCTTCATGCGGGAGGCCGAGGCGGCGCGGACGCTCTTCCACGATCCCGCCCGCTGGGCGCCCGACCATGCCGCGCTCGACGAGGCGGCGGTCGAAACCATTGCGCTGGAGCGCCAGTGGGCGGCCTGGTACGGCTGGAAGCCCTATATGCACAATCCCGTGCTGGCGAAATGGCTGCACCGGGCGGCCGTGCCGACGCTCCTGCTCTGGGGCGAGAGCGACGGTTTCGCCGCGCCGGAATACGGGCGCAGGCTGGCGGCGCGGCTGCCGGACGCCCGGTTCGAGACGATCCCGGACGCCGGCCACTACCCCCATATCGAACGGGCCGATGAGACCGCCGATGCGGTCCTGGCATTCCTGGAGAACGCATGATGCAGGTCTGGCATTTCAGCGAGATGGCCTATCACCCCGGCTGGGAGTCGCTGCCGGACGGCCTGCGCAACGTGATCCCGAGCCGGGTCTACGACCCGGAGGTCGGCGCGGACCTCTACCATCGCTATCTGGACGAATGGGCGCTCTGCGACCGGCTCGGCCTCAACATCATGGTGAACGAGCACCATGCGACGGCGACCTGCACCACCTCGGTGTGCACCATCCCGATGGCGATCCTGGCGCGCGAGACCGAGAAGGCGCGGCTGCTCTGCCTCGGCATGCCGATCGGCAACCGCATGGACGCCGTCCGCGTGGCCGAGGAATACGCCATGCTGGACGTCATCAGCCGCGGGCGCGTCGAGATGGGGTTCGTGAAGGGGGCGCCGTTCGAGATCAACCCCGCCAACTCCAATCCGGCGGAGCTGGAGGAGCGGTTCTGGGAGGCGCACGACCTGATCGTCAAGGCGATGACCACCCATGACGGCCCGTTCAATTGGGAAGGCCGGCACTACCACTACCGGGAGGTGAATGTCTGGCCGCGCCCCTGGCAGCAGCCGCATCCGCCGATCTGGATGACGGTGGCGAGCCCGGGCTCGGCCCAGCGCGTCGCCCGCAAGGGCTATGTCATCGCGGCGCTGAACACGGGCTATGTCCACACGCCTGTCGTTTACGGAGCCTATCGGGAGAGCGCGGCCGAAGCGGGCTTCGACCCCGGGCCGGACCGCTTCGCCTATCTCTGCATTATCGGCGTCGGCGAAACGGAAGCCGAGGGCAAGCGGCGCGCGCATCAAATCCTCGACTACAGCCGGACGACGCCGCGTGTGCAGCCGCAGTTCTTCTACCCGCCGGGCTATTCGCCGGCGGCGCGGATGTCGGGCCTGATCCGCAGCGGCTCGGAGCTTCGCATCCAGCGGCGCGACGGCTCCGACTTCCCGATGCAGGACGGCACGGTGGAGGACTTCATGGCCGCCGGCGTCGCCTTCGCCGGCACGCCCGCGCAGGTGGTCGAGCAGGTGGAGGAGTTCGCCGCGGCCGTCGGCGGCTTCGAGCACCTGCTGATGATGGGCCAGGGCGGCTTCCTCAGCCACGAGGACACGGTCGCCAACCTCACCCTCTTCTCCGAGGAGGCGCTTCCCGCCATCGGCCGGATGTAGCCGGGGGCGGGCGAAACGGCGCTTGACGGGAAAGGGGCGCCATTCCATAAGGATACCGATGTCGGCTCCGTGCCGGCTCCGCGGGATTTGATCGGGCAGCTTGCATCCGCGTTACCAAGTGCTAAAGCGCCACGGGAGGTATTTCCGTGGGCCCGCCAACCGGCAACCCAGGGAGATGGCCATGTCCCGATTGCCCGATTCGCTCCATGCGGACACGACCGCCGTTCACGGCGGCATCCAGCGCAGCCAGTTCGAGGAAACCGCCGAGGCGCTCTATCTGACCTCGGGCTTTGTCTACGGTTCGGCCGAGGAGGCCGCCGAAGCCTTCGACGGCGCGAGGGACCGCTACATCTACAGCCGCTACGGCAACCCCACGGTGCAGATGTTCATCGACCGCCTCTCGGCCATCGAGGGCGCGGAAGCGGGCGCGGCGACGGCGAGCGGCATGTCGGCCGTGTTCACCGCGCTGCTCGGCCTGCTCCGCAAGGGCGACCGGCTGGTGGCTTCGCGTGCGCTCTTCGGCTCCTGCGCCCATATCTGCACCAGTATCCTGCCGCGCTACGGCATCGAGACGGAGCTGATCGACGGCAACGACCTGTCGGCCTGGGAGCGCGCGCTGTCGGAGCCGACCGAGGCGGTGTTTCTGGAAACGCCGACCAATCCGCAACTCGACATCATCGACCTGCGGGCGGTTTCGGAACTCGCGCACGCCGCCGGCGCATCGGTCGTGATCGACAATGTGTTCGCCACGCCGTTGTTGCAGAAGCCGCTCGAACTCGGCGCCGACGTGATCGTCTATTCCGCCACCAAGCATATCGACGGGCAGGGGCGCTGCCTCGGCGGGGCGATCCTCGGCACCCGGAAGTTCTGCGACGAGAATCTGGAGCCCTTCATCCGCCACACGGGCCCCAGCATGAGCCCCTTCAACGCCTGGGTGCTGCTCAAGGGGCTGGAAACCATGGGCTTGCGGGTCGAGCGTCAATGCCGGACCGCGATGGAAGTCGCGCGATGGCTGGAAGGGCGGGCCGGCATAAGGCGGGTCATCTACCCCTTCCTCGACTCCCACCCCCAGGCGGCGCTCGCGCGCCGGCAGATGAAGGACGGCGGGACCGTCGTCACCTTCGAGATCGAGGGCGGGCGGGCCGAAGCCTTCAGCCTGCTGAACGCGCTCCGGCTGGTCCCGATCTCGAACAATCTGGGCGATACCAAGAGCCTCGTGACCCACCCCGCCTCGACGACCCACCACCGGATCGGCCCGGAAGGCCGCGCCGCCGTGGGCATCGGCGAGGACATGATCCGGCTTTCCTGCGGCCTCGAACATCCCGGCGACCTGATCGCGGACCTCGACCGCGCCATCGCCGCGGCCGGGCTTGGTCAGGGCTGCCGTCAGCCTTCCTGACGCGCTCTTACGGCCTCCGCCGCGTCCCAGGCATCGACGTGGCGGAGCAGGAGCGGAGAGAGCGCGAAGGAAATCCGGTCGGGCGGGAGCGTGTGGGCAAGGACGCCGTCCGCTGCCAGCGCCGCTGCCAAGGCCTCCGCATCCGGGCGCTCCAGCACGACATGCGCCCCGCGCCGGGCGGGCGGCAGCGGATCGTCCTCGCCCAGTGCGCCCAGGAAGAGTGCGGTCAGCGTGCGCGCCTTCCAGCCGGCCGCCGCGATATCGATGCCCGCAAACATGTCGAGCGCGCCGTCCAGCGCGGCGAGCGCCAGCGCGGATGGCGCCGGCACTGCCTCCAGGGCCGCGCCGAGTTCGCCGGTCGCATGGATCCAGGCGGGGGCGCCGGGTCCGCCGCCAAGGAAACCGCAGCCCCGCCCGACCGCCGCTTCGACGCCGGACGGCTCCAGCGCCGCCGGCAATGCACCCGCCGTTTCGGAGACGTCGAAGGCTGCAAGCGCACCGGCCTCGCGGGCCTGTGCGGCGAGGGCCGCCATGTCCCGGAGCGCGCCCGTCGCCGGATCGAGATGGCGCAGCAGCAGCAGCGCATCCCGATCAAGTTGCGCCTCGGGGGCTTCGGTCTCCGTGACGGTCAGGCCTTTCGTCCCGAGCCGGGCCGGCAGGGCGGCGAACTCGCCGGGTAGCGCCAGCACGCGCTTGCGGCCGGAGGCGCAGGCCGCATCGGCCAGCGCTCCGATCGCATCGTCCGCAGTGGCGGCAAAGCCCAGCGAGCCGGCCTGGGCCCCCAGCAGCGGCGCCAGCTTCCCGGCCGCCGCCTCTGCCAGATGCCGGCCGTCGTTCGTGAAGTCCGTGCCCCAATCGACGCGCAGGAAGCCGTCGAGCCGCGCCCGAACCCCGCGCGTGAGCGGCCCGAGGCGGTCGCTGTCGAAGCGAAGCGTCCCGGCCGGCACCAGGAACTCCTCGCGCAGATAGGCGAGCGGATCGCCGGCATCGAGCGTGACGCAGTCCTCGCGCGTCGTCATGGCGCCCCGAACAGCAAATCGGCCGCGCGCCGGGCCATCCCCGCATTGTCGTGGCCGACGCCGGGCGCGGTGTGCAGCTCCCATGCGAAGGGCGCCGGCAGCAGGCGCGCCATGTCCCGGCCGGCAGCATAGAAATAGTGGCCGCGCGCGTAGCGGTGCGGCCCCTGCGCCATCGCCTCGGGCGACTTCAGCAGCATCGGTGCGTCCGTCACCGTGTCGTTCTCGCCGAGCAGCACGGTCAGCCGGACCGAGAAGGCGGCGGCGAGCGCCTCGTCGCCCATCCGGAAGCCGGTCAGGCCGTAGGGATAGCGCTCCTCTTCGCGCGGCACCGTATAGGCGCCGGCATTGGCCGCGACCGCGGCCTCGACGCGGGCCTCCGGGGCGAACAGCGCCATGCGGTGCACGAATTGCCCGCCGGCGGAATGGCCGTAAAGGTAGTAGCGCTCCGCCTCCGCGCCGCTCCAGGCGCAGGCAGCGTCGAATGCGCTCTCGACGACGGCGAAGCTCCAGTCCGCCTCCGGCAGGAAGGTGCGCCGGTCGGGCGTGCGCATATTGCAGACTTCGTATTCGCGCGGGCCGGGGAACTGCTCGCGGTCGAACTCGGGCGCCGCGACCAGAAAACCGTAGCGCTCGGCGTGCTCTGCCCAGACATCGCGGTAGTCGGCGGCGTTGCGCCGGTAGCCGTGCAGCACGATGAGCACCGGGTCCGAGGGCCGCCAGGCCGCCGGCCGCCAGAGATGGGTGCGGACGGCGACATCTCCCTCGGTCGGACGGCGGTGCGGAACGGTGATCTCCGCTGCGCTCACCGCCGCGCCTCGGTCACGTCCGTGCCGGAATAGACCGCGCCCAGCATGCGCTGCATGGCTGTCGTGTGGGCCGCGCAGGCCGCCGCGTCTAGGTCGGCTGCCGGGCGCGGCTCAAGCTCGAAATGCCCATGGCGGTCCACACCGCGCACGAGCGTCGCGGAATCGTCGAGCTTTATCTGGCGGACATAGGTCGGGATATAGCGGACCGCGAGGCCGATACGCCGGTCGGGGACCCGGTTCGGCTTCGAACTGTGCACGAGGCGGATATGGTGAAGCGAGAACTCGCCCGCCCGGAGCGGCGCATCGACGGCAAGCGCATCGTCCACTTCCATCTCGATTTCCTGGCCGCGCGTCAGCAGGTTGTCCTCGGCGAAGCTGTCGCTGTGGGCAATCTGGTCGAGCTTGTGCGAACCCGGCAGGAAGCGCATCGGGCCGCTCTCCAGCGGCGCGTCGGACAGCGCCACCCAGGCGGTGACGACATCGTGGGGATCGAGCCCCCAATAGGTCGAGTCCTGGTGCCAGGAGACGAACGCCGGGTCGCTCGCTTCCTTGATGAAGAAATTGGTCGTCCAGCAGAGCAGGTCCGGCCCCAGCAGATCCTCCACGGCGTCGAGGACGCGCGGATGGTGCACGATCTCGTCGGCCCAGCGGAACAGCAGGTGGACCTTGTGGCGCATGTTGGAATGGATGACGTCGCCGGTCCCGGCCTCATAGGCCTCCAGCCCGTCGCGGTAGCGGCGCGCCTCGGCTGCGGAAAAGGCGCGCAGCGGAAACAGGTAGCCGTCGCGCTCATAGGCCTCTCTCTGGGCCTCGGTCAGCATCTTGCCCATCGGTCTTTCCTTGCTACTGGCGGCTCAGGTTCCGGTAAGACGCGGCGTAACCGGGCGCCAGGCGCGCCCGCCCGGCGGGCAGTCGGCCGTCCCGGAAATTGCCCAGCCGCGCCATGGGACGGTCCGGTCGAGGCCGACGCCCGGGAGCCAGCCGAGCTCGAAGCCGGGGCAGTCCGTCGGCCCGTCGGCGGAATCGACCGTCACAAGAAAGGCGTCCTCCGGCACTTCCGGCAGCGTGTGGAGGCCGTCGAACAGGTTGCGCGACCAGTCGATAATGTCCGCCTGCCACTCGCCGAAGCCGCCGCCGCCGGCGCCGCGATAGTTCGGCCGGTCGAAGAACTCCGTGCCCGGCACGGTATGCACCGCGAGCCAGGGCGCCGGCCCGCCGTCCACCGCGCGGAAACGCTGCGAGGCCTCGAAGCCGGGCAGAGCCAGCAGCGATGCCAGTTTCGGCCCGCTGTACCATTCGGACCATGCCGCCTCGCGCGACGGGTCCCTGAAGCCGCATTCCACCATGTAGAGCATGGGATGGAGTATAGAAGCGGGCAGCTGGGAGCGGAAGCGGGCCATGGCTGAAGCCGGGATGAGCTGGAGCGACTATTACGCCAAGACGCGGAACCATCCGCCGCGGCCGACCTTGCTGGAGGCGCTTGCAAGGTTCGGCGGACGGACGGGTCTCGCGGTCGATCTCGGCATCGGCAGCGGGCGCGATGCGACGGTGCTGCTGGCGCGGGGCTGGCGGGTGGTGGGCATAGACGCCGAGCCGACGGTTCTGGCTCTGCCGCGCCATCCCCGGCTGACGGTCATGCGGGAGCCATTCGAGACCGCCAAACTGCCGGCAGCGGACCTCGTGAACGCCAGCTTCTGCCTGCCCTTCTGCCACCCGGATGCCTTCCCCGCCTTCTGGGGCCGCATCGCGGCGGCCCTCGGGCCGGGCGGCCGCTTCGCCGGCCATTTCTTCGGTCCGCGCGACGGCTGGGCCGGTGACCCCAGCCTCACCCACATCCCGGAAGAGGAACTGCGCGCCCTCCTCGCCCCCTTCGACCTCGAACGTTTCGACGAAGAGGAAGACGACGCCGAAACCCCGCGCGGTGTCATGAAGCACTGGCACATCTTCCACGTCGTGGCGCGCAAGCGGTGAATGGAGCGCCCTAAACCGTCTCCGCGATCAGCACGATGCCGGAGAGGCAGAGGAGGGCGGTTACGATGCGCTGGAACAGCAGCGCGTCGATGCGGCGGTAGAGGCGGGCGCCGGTCCAGGCGGCTGCCAACGCGACCGGCAGGCAGAGCGCGGCGGCTTCGAGCGCGGCCGTGTCCATCGCGCCCGACACCGCCATCGCCGCGGCGGCGAGCGCCAGCACCACGAGGTTGAACGGCTGATAGACGGCGCGCTGGAGGTCCGCGCTGCCGCCCCTGAGGCGGAGCCAGATCACCGGCAGAGGCCCGGACAGCCCCGCAAAGCCGCCGAGTACGCCGCCGCCGAGCCCGACCGCAGCGTCGGCCGC
>MPNF01000120.1 GCA_002238885.1 Alphaproteobacteria bacterium bin95
ATCACCGCCGGCACGGCGTTGCGGCACATATATTCGATGGCGTCCTGGTCGCCGAGCCAGTCGGCGCCCTTCACCGTGTCGTACATATGCCAGCGCCAGTCGTCCTCGCTCATGTTCGCGAGGCTGGCGGCGATGCCGCCCTGCGCGGCGACGGTATGGCTGCGGGTCGGGAACACCTTGGTGACGCATGCGGTCCTGAGGCCGGCCTGGACGCAACCGAGCGTCGCCCGCAATCCCGAACCGCCACCGCCGACAACGACGACGTCGTAGCTGTGTTCGATCACATCGTATGCAGGAGTACCGTTGGCGGTCATGTGCGGACCTCAGCCTCCGAGAGCAATCTTGAGAACGGCGAAGACAGAGGCGGCGATCAGCACCCAGCACACGCCCTTGACGGCCACGACTGCAGCGGTTCGCCAGCCTTCATGGTCGATATAGTCCTCCAGCACCACCTGCGCGCCGAGTGCGCCATGGTGGAAGCCAGCGACGATGAGCAGCAGCATCGCAATGGCGTTGAACGGCGAGGCCAGCCAGTCCGTGAACCGGTCGTGGTCCGCGCCGGCAAGCCGGCAGACCGACACGACGAACCAGAGGCAGAGCGGCACGAGTGCGAGCGCGGTCATGCGTTGCGCCCACCAGTGTGCCGCCCCTTCCCGTGCGGAGCCGAGGCCGCGCACGGTCTTGGCGGAGGTCCTGAATTCCATGGGTCCCGCCTCCCCGATCAGCCCGCGAACGCCCAGGCCACGGCGCCCGCCGTCAGCAGCACGGCAGCCCCAACGACCGCCCAGCCGGACCGGTATGCCTGGTCCAGTTCGAGCCCTATGCCCGCGTCCCAGAACAAGTGCCTGATACCATTGCAAAGATGGTAGAACAGCGCGAAGGAAAACCCCACCAGCACGACGATGCCGAGGATGGAACCGAAGAACTCCTGCGCGCACCGGAAGACCTCCGGCCCCGACGCGGCCGCAAGCAACCAAAAGGTGAAGAACGCCGCTCCCACGCCCAGCGCAACCCCGGCGCCGCGGTGGGCGATGGAGAGCACGGAAGTAAGCTGCGGGCGATAAATCTGGATATGCGGCGACAGCGGCCGGTTGTCGGGTGCCATGGAAGAAGCCTGTCCCACGCGCAACGAAAGGCTCTAATCTCCCTAGTCCCCGACCATCACTCTGTCAATCGGAGCGGGGCAGCCCGGCCCGATGTCACCGCATTCGAGGCCCGGCCTGCCGCCCGGCCGGAACTGGGTTCGGCGATCAGGCAAGCTTGGCCAGCAACTCCGCCGGGATATGCGGAACCGGGTCCGAGTTCTGCCAGCAGGGCAGCCCTTCCACCCGGGCGATCCAGCCGCGGATGTTCGGATAGTCGTCCAGCGGCAGCTTCTGCACGGCATGCAGGTGCATCGGCGCAGCGACGGCGATGTCGGCGATGGTGGGGTTGTCGGCGCACAGCCACTCGCGCCCTTCGAGCCCGGCCTCCAGAATCGAGGCGAGGCCGCGGAACACCGGTTCGTGCTCGGCCAGCACCGCCTGATCCGGCGTCGAGTCGAGGATCGGATTGACCACGTTCTGGACCAGATAGACATAGCAGCCGTCGAACCACTTGCTGCATTCCCAGAGCATCCAGCGCGCGATGTCGGCGCGGGTCTTCGCGTCCGCCGGATAGGCCGTCCTGTTGCCGGTCTTCTCCGCCCCATAGACGAGAATGGCGTTGGACTCCCACAGCACGAGGTCGCCGTCCACCAGCGCCGGCAGCTCGGCGTTCGGGTTGACTGCCCGGAACTCGGGCTTCTTGTGTTCGCCGCCGAAATAGCTGAGCAATTCGTCCTCATAGCCGGCGCCGACGAGGTCGAGGCCGGCGACGACCTTGCGGCAATTCACGGTAATCGGGTCGTAGTAGAGCTTCATGGCAATCTTCTCCGGGCTGGCTTGAGCTTCCCTGTTTACCCCGTCCGTGCGGCCTCGCCTAAAGGAATTTCGGCATCACCTTCTCAGTGAAACCGAGGAAGGAGCTGTGGCTTAGCGGCGCGCACATCAGGTAATGCAGGTCGTTCTCTTCGCTGAGGCGGCAAAGCTCGTCGGTAACGCGGCCGGGTGAGCCCCAGATCGCCACATTGTCGAGATAGCGCTCCACCGGGTCGATTTCCTCCACCGTGCCGTCCGCGCGCACCTGTTCGGTCGGATTGGCGGTGCCCTTGGACTCGTTCTTGTAGGTCGCGACGATCCAGGCGGCGCCGCGCCGTACGATATCCGCCGCTTCATTGTCACTGTCGGCAACGGCAAGCAGCCGCGCAGTCGGGATGTCCTGGTCGGTCGCGGGATGGCCGGCGTCGTCGCGCGCCTGCCGCCAGGTATCCCTGATGCCGTTCAGCCCGTCGAAGGTCGCGTGGGGCCCGAGCAGCGGCGCCAGGCCCGCCTTGCCGGCCCACGCGGCGGCGTCGGGCGAGCCGCAGGCCGCCCATACCGGCGGATGCGGCTGCTGGGCCGGCTTCGGCAGCACCTCGACATTCTCGAAACGCCAGTATTCGCCGTCCCAGTTCAACCGCTCGTTCCGCCATGCGGCCAGCACGATCTCGACCGCCTCCTGGAACCGCGCCCGGCTCTCGGCCATGGGCACGCCGAAGGTGCGGAACTCGTCCGGGTCGAACCCCCGGCCCGCGCCCCAGCTCACCCGCCCGCCGGAAAGCTGGTCCAGCAACGCCACTTCCTCGGCGAGGCGCAGCGGATGGTAGAAGGGAGCGAGCGAAACCGCCGTGCCGATCCGCAGCCGGCTGGTGCGCTCCGCCACCTGCACGCCCAGCATGTGGACGGAAGGGCATACGCTGTAATCCGTGAAATGGTGCTCCGCCAGCCAGACGGCGTCGTAACCGGTCTCGTCCATGATGCAGATACGGTCCATGGCCCGCCGGTACACTTCGGTGAGCGCTGCGCGCCGCCCGGGCCAGGAGAAGAACTGCAGGACGCCGAATTTCACGACCGCCGGTCCCATGCCCGCGCGCCGGGCGCCGGCGGATCGTTGGGCGGGCCCGCGAAACATTGCGCGATCGCCATCCAGGCCCGCGCCGGCTCGCCCACGACCTCCAGATCGACATCGGCGATATTGCGGCCCTGCGTCACGACGCGGCAGAAATCGAGCGCCGTTCCTTCCACGCGGTCCGTCGCGCTCTCCGCGCCGCGTTCCCACGGTGCGCCGGACGGAAGCGTCAGCCTCACGCAGGGCATGGGCGCGGGCGGCTCCAGGCCGCGATTGCGGAAGGTCCAGCCGAAGGTCTGGCAGCCGAGCACGCAGATATTGGCAAGCCGGTCGAAATGCTCGCGCGGCGCCTGCACGAGATCGTAGATGTCCTGCCCGTGCGCCCAGGTCTCCATCTGGCGGGCCGTGGCAAAGGAGCGCAGGCCCATGTCTGGGCCGACCCAGGCCACCCGGCGGTCGGGGTCCTCCCCCTCCATCAGGTCGCAGAGCCGGGAGAGGAGGCGCCACCACTGCTCCAGCAACGCCGGGCCTTCGCGAATTTCCGGGGCGTCTTCCCCCAGGTCGGCTGAGGCCTCGCCGCGCTCCCTCGCAGCACGCCGCGCCGCCGCGATCCGGGCGAACCGGTCCGGGTCTTCCAGCGAGACCGACGCCATCCAGTCGCCGGAATGCAGATGCTGCATGACAGCGTTGGCCGTCCAGCCCTTGAACGGCGTCGGCCGCGCCCAGTCCGCATCGTCCAGCCCCGCCAGGAAAGCGTGGAGCGCTGCGCCCTCCTCGCGCAAGTCGATAGCCTGCTGCAACATCGCCTGATCTCCCCCACCCCAATATTGCACGGTTGGCACGCCGGGCGCGAGGCGTGGGACGGAAGCGCGATTGCGGCTATGTTGCGCCATCGCAGAAACGGGAAGACAGCCTTGTTGCGACAGGAATTCGAGACGCTGGAGCAGAATGGAATCACGGGCGTGGCGCTGCCCCGGATCAACGATCCGAGCGTCATCCCGCTCTGGTTCGGAGAGGGCGATCTCGTCACGCCCGCCTTCATCCGCGAGGCGGCCAAGCAGGCCATCGACGACGGCCTCACCTTCTATAACCATCCGAGCGGCCGCGCGGAGCTGCTCGCGGCCATCAAGGCCTATCTCGACCGGATATACGACATCGACCTCGACCCCGACCGGGTGGCGGTGCCGGGCTCGACCATGCTCGGCATCTTTCTGGCCGCCCGTATGGCTGCGGGCGCAGGCGACCATGCGCTGATCGTGAGCCCCAACTGGCCGAATATCGACCGCGCGTTCCAGATGACGGGCGCCGAGTTCGAGTTCGTGCGCCAGCGGCTCGGCCCCGATGGCTGGACGCTGGATTTGGAAGACGTTTACGCCGCCGCGCGCCCGAACACCCGCGCGCTATTCATCAACACGCCCTGCAACCCGACCGGATGGGTCATGCCGGCGACAGAACAGCGGCGCCTGCTCGACTTCTGCCGGGAGCGGGGCATCGTCATCCTCGCGGACGAGGTCTATCACCGCAACATATTCGACGGCGACGCCGCGCCCTCCTTCCTCCAGATCGCGGCTCCGGACGACCCGTTGATCGTCGTCAACGGCTTCTCCAAGGCGTTTGCGATGACCGGCTGGCGGCTCGGCTGGATGGTGGTGCCCTCCGGCTACCGGGAACAGATGGCCGCCTATTCGGAATGCGCCAATACCGGCGCGCCGCCCATCGTGCAGAGCGCCGGGATCGCCGCGCTCGAACAGGGCGAACCGCTGGTGCGGGAGTTGCGCGAACGCTACCGCGCCGGGCGTGACTCGGTGATGGAGATACTCGCCCCCCACCCGCGTATCGACCTGCACATGCCGGAGGGCGCGTTCTACGCCTTCCCGCGCCTCCGGGGGCTTCGCTCAAGCATGGATTTCTCGCAGGGCCTGCTGGCGGAGGAGGATGTCGGCACCGCGCCCGGCTTCACCTTCGGCCCGGGCAACGAGGAGAATTTCCGCCTTTGTTTCGCGCGCTCCGGAGAGCAGCTGGAAACCGCGCTGCACCGCATTACCAGCTATCTGGACCGCCACGACAACGAATTCGGCTGAGTCGCACGAGCGGCGGAAACCGGCGGGCCTCCCGCCGCGGATCTCACGGAACACGGACGGATACGACATGCCAGTGCCGCAATCGGGCGCGCCCCCGCTCCGGGGCATCAAGGTGGTGGATTTCTCGCGCATCATCGCGGGGCCGCTCTGCACGCAGGTTCTCGCCGATATGGGCGCCGAAGTCGTCAAGATCGAGAACCCGGCGACCGGCGACGACACGAGGCGCATGGCGGAGCCCGGCGCGGCGGGGGAAAGCCATTTCTTCCTGGCTTACAACCGCAACAAGAAGAGCATCGCCCTCGATGTCCGCACGCCGGAAGGCAAGGAAGTCGTGTTCGACCTGCTGGCGGATGCCGATGTCGTCGTCGAGAACTTCCGCGTGGGCGTGATGAAGCGCTTCGGCCTCGACTACGCCTCCCTCGCCGAACGGTTCCCGCGGCTGATCTATCTCTCCGTCTCCGCCTATGGGCAGGACGGGCCAATGGCGGACCGCCCCGGCTTCGACCCGGTATTGCAGGCCGAATTCGGCATGATGTCGCTGACCGGCGAGCCGGACGGACGGCCGATGCGCCACCCGCTCTCGCTCATCGACACGATGACGGCGCTTTATGCCGCCGCCTCCGTCAATGCGGCCCTGCTCGCGCGCCGGGATACCGGCCGGGGCCAGTATATCGAGCTCGCGCTCGCCGATGTCGCCGTCGCCGCGCTCGGCAATGCGGGCCTCTACTATCTGTGCAGCGGCGAGCCGCCGCCGCGCACAGGCAACAGCCATATCACCTCGACGCCCACCAATCTGTTCCAGGCGGCCGACGGCCCGCTCTACATGGCGCTCGGCACCGACCGGCTGTTCGGCCAGCTATGCCGGGACGTGCTGAACCGGCCGGACCTGCCGGAGGATCCGCGTTTCGCGTCCCCGGCCGCACGGCTTGCGCACCGGCCGGAACTGTTCGCGCTCCTGAACGGCATTTTCGGCTCCGAATCGCGAGAGCACTGGCTGTCGAAGATGCGCCACCTGCCCGCCGGGCCCGTGCGGACCATCGCGGAAGCGCTCGAATCGGAGGAGGTCGGCCATCGAGGCATGGTGCGAACCATCGAACACCCCTCCGCCGGGCCGATCCGGATACTGGGCTCCCCCATCCATTTCAGCGACACGCCTGTCAGCATCGATTCCGCGCCGCCGCCGCTCCACGGCAACGACACCGAAGCGGTGCTGCGCGGCCTCGGATACGACGACGCCCGGATCGCCTCACTGCGCGAAAGCGGAACTCTGGGCACGCACTGAGCGGCCTGACGGTCCACCTTCATGCCGCCTCAACGCAATCTTGGCGCCGTTGCCTGGATGATCGGCGCCGCGGCGTCCTTCAGCCTGCTCGTCGTTTGCGTTCGCGAACTGTCGACGAGCCTGCCGACGCCGGAAATCCTGTTCTTCCGCTGCCTCTTCTCGACGGCCCTGCTGGTTCCCTGGGCGCTCCGGGCCGGCCGGGACGCGGTGCGCATCCGGCGGCCCTGGCCCAATTTGCTGCGCGGGGTCAGCACCTTCGCCGCCATGACTATGTGGTTCCATGCGATCGGGGTCGTGCCGCTTGCCGACGCGGTCGCCATCCAGTCGGCCTATCCGCTGTTCACCATCCTGCTGGCGATGCTGCTGTTCGCCGAGCGCCCCGGTATCCGCCGCTGGCTGGCGACGCTCGCCGGCTTTGCCGGGGTGCTGGTGATCGTCCGGCCGGGCTTCGCAGCCGTCGGCCTGCCCACGGCCATGCTGCTCGGAGCGGCCTTGTTCTACGCGGTCAGCAATATCTGCGTGAAGGCGATGGCGGACACGGAATCCCCGACACGCATGGTCTTCACCGTAAATCTGCTCTTGCTCGTCTTCTCCGCTGTCCCGACGGCATTCGTGTGGACCGCGCCGACGCCGGAAGCATTGCCCTGGATTGCGCTGCTCGCGGGCTCGGGCTTCGCCGCGCATATGTGCCTGACGCGCGCGCTCGCAATCGGCGAAGCCGGCACCGTCATGCCGTTCGACTTCCTCCGGCTGCCCTTCGCGGCGCTGAACGGCTTCCTGCTTTACGCGGAAATCCCCGACGTCTGGACCGTAGCCGGCGGCATCCTGGTCTTCGCGAGCGCGATCTATATCGCCATGCGCGAAGCCCGGCCGGGACGCTGAATCCTCTTTCGTCACCTTGGGCCGATGCCGGAGCCGCCCCTGCGCCGAAGGGGTGGCGCCGATATGGCGAATCGTTGCTAGGTTCCGGCGGTCGATCCTAGAAACCGCTGCCCGTCGGCAAGAGACGATGAAAAGGCCGCTTCTTCCCGTTAGTCGCGCCGTGTCGGTTCTTTGCAGGATTGCGGCTTGTGCCGGCGTGCTTCTCCTTCCTGCCTGTTTCGGAGTCATAGACCGCGCGGAGCAGCCCGTTACGGTCTTTACGGACCCACCGGGCGCTTATTGCGTGCTGAGCCGGAACGGCGCTACCGTCGGCGTTGTCACCCCGTCTCCGGGCATTCTGCATGTGGAGAACAGCAGACACCATATTTCGGTTCGTTGTTCCAAGGCGCTGCACGAAGACGAAACCGCCGTGCTGACTGCATCCCGCCGCGATTTGACCGTCGGCGAGATCGTGGTCAAGGGTCCGATCGGCCTTGCCTTCGATGCCGGCACAAGCGCGACGCACGAATACGCGCCCTCGATAACGCTCTTCCTTGCGCCCCTCTCGTTCGACAGCGCAAGGAAACGGGACCGGCATTACGACCGCCTGAAGGCGAAAGTCCGGGGGGACGCGGCGGCTGCAATTACTCGAATCGACAGGAAATGCACTGAGCCGCTTACGCGCGATTGCCGCAACAGGATAAAGGC
>MPNF01000121.1 GCA_002238885.1 Alphaproteobacteria bacterium bin95
GCTCAGGGTCCGACATCCAATGCTGGTAGCTGTCCACCGCCTCCGGGTTGAGGGAGCCGTCCATCACCTCGTTCAACTGGGTGAGGAAGGGGTACATCTGTTGGTCGATCTGGTAGCGCAGGTAATCGCCGAAGTCGTAGCGCGCGCCGCGCACCAGGAAGGTCGAGGCGCCCGGTGCGTTGAAATAGCTCTCCTCCTCGCGGTCCACCAGGCCGATTGCGGTCAGCGCCGTCATCAGCGTGGTGATCCGGTTGACGGGAACGCTCGTCTTCGCAGCGAGCGCGCCCGCCGTCTTGGGGCCGTCGGCAAGCTGGGAGAAGATATCGACATGCAGCGCCGCGAAGAGCGCCTTGGAAGCCATGAACCCGAAAGCCAGTTTCGATACATCTTCGGCCGTTTCGACCAATTGCTCCGTCACCGAAAAAACTCCTCAAATCGCGATAGGGCTGAGTCCACAAAACCTTGCATATGCTCGATGAAATTTCAACGATACGAATACTTGACATTGTATTGATTGATTTATCTCCTATTTAGTTACGACGAATTGTTTTTACTGTATTGCTGACATTTTGTCGGTAAAGGATGGTTTTATACTTTGCCGGACGGCGGTGGCGTGAGTGCGAAACAGGGCCGCCGCCAGCAACAGCACCGCGCCCAACTGGTGAAGGGCGGCCAGGCTGAGCGGCACGACTGCAAGCAGCGTCGCGAGGCCGAGGCCCGCCTGGAGCGAGACAGCCGCCAGAAGCAGATGCTCCGCCACGGGCGCGTGCGGACCGCCCGCCCGCAGCCACGCCGCAACCACCGCGAACAGGGCGGCGACCGCCAGCCAGCGGTGATGGAACTGGGCCGCCGCCGGGTTCTCCAGCGCGTCGGCTGCCCAGCTCGGACCGCTGCGGTAGTCTGCGGGCAGGAGCGCGCCGTCCATCAGCGGGAAGCTGTTGTAGATGAGGCCGCCATTGTTGCCGGCCACCAGCGCGCCGCTGACGATTGCGACGCCAATCAGGCCGAGCAGCAGCCATGACGAGAGAGATCGCCGCCCCTCCTGCGGGCGGATGCGGTCGAGCAGCGTCCAGACGAGCAGGGCGAAGATGACGAGCGCCATGCCGAGATGCACCGCGAGCCTTGCCGCGCTCACGTCCGGCCGGTCGGAGAGCCCGCTCCGTACCATCCACCAGCCGATCAGCCCCTGCAGGGCGCCGAGGGCCAGCAGCAGCAGCAGGCGGAGGCGCAGCCGCCGGTCGATCCGGCCCCGCAGCCAGAACCAGGCGAGCGGAACCGCGAAGAACACGCCCAGCAGCCGCCCCCAGAGGCGGTGGACATATTCCCACCAGAAGATTTGCCGGAAGCCTTCGAGGTCGATGGAGAAGTTGACCTGGCGGAACTCGGGCGTCTCGCGGTAGAGGGCGAACACCCTTTGCCACTCGGCCTCGGAAAGCGGCGGTAGCCAGCCGATCAGCGGGCGCCATTCCACCATCGACAGCCCGGACTCGGTGAGCCTCGTGATGCCGCCGATCGAAACCATCGCGGCCACGGCGCACGCCATGAAGAGGAGCCACACGGTCACGGCGCGGCACGGGGTCGCTTGCCGGTCGAACATGGAGCGCCTAGTTAGAGAGCCTCGCCGCGCCCGGCAATACCGGGCGGACTCTGTCGCGCCAGGTGATCTTCATCCCATGACCGAACTCGCGCTAGCCGACGGTTTCGTCTTCGAGGACCTCTATTGCCGGGACGGCCTGCTGCGGCTGGACGCGTTGTTTCTGGAGAGCCTCGACGGGTCGCTCCGGGCGGACCTCGAAGCGGCGCGCCTTTCGCCGGACTTGTTGGAGCCGAAGGCAGAATCGGCACTGGTGCTGGCGTTGGCGCCCGGGCTGGAGGGCTTTCTCGCCCGCCTGTTCGGGATCGAGGCGGAAGCGGCGGCGTTATCCGGGCGCCATACGGCGCTGGCGCCCGTCTATCGCTGCAAGCGGCTGTTCGTGCAGCGCCGCGCCGCCCGGGCGGTCAAGCCCGCTGAAGCCGCGGACCTCGACGGTGGGGCGGTCGAGGCGGCGCTGGCGGCCCATATGCCGGTGCCGGTGGAGGAAGAGGCGTTCTCCGGGGCCGTGCTCGGCTGGCTCGCCGACGAGGCGAACTCGGGCGAGGCGCTGGAGGCGGCGGCGCGCTATGCGGCCTGGGCGCTCCACCATCCGGAGGGGCGGGCGCGGCACGCGGGCGGCGTGCTGTTCAAGCAGCCCGCCCGCGTCGATCCACTGCGGCTCATCGATACCGAGGTCAGGGCGGAAAACGGTGCAGACGGGCTGGAACTGCCGCGGACGCGGCTGCGCCGGCGCGAGGGCTTTGCGCTGACCGATGACGGCATGGACCTGAAGGCGGCGCTCGACCAGGCGCATTACTGCATCTTCTGCCACAACCAGGGCAAGGACAGTTGCGCGCGCGGGCTGCGCGACCGCCGCACAGGCGCCTTCGGCAAGACGATGTTCGGTGTGGAGCTCGCCGGTTGCCCGCTGGAGGAGAAGGTCTCCGAGATGCAGCTCCTCAAGACCGAGGGCTGGGCTCTGGGCGCCCTCGCGACGGTGTGCATCGACAACCCGCTTTGCGCCGCCACCGGACACCGCATCTGCAATGACTGCATGAAGTCCTGCATCTACCAGAAGCAGGAGCCGGTCGATATTCCGCAGGTCGAGACGCGCGTGCTGAAGGATGTGCTGGACCTGCCCTGGGGCTTCGAGATTTACAGCCTGCTGACGCGATGGAATCCGTTGAATTTCGCCCGCCCGCTTCCCTTGCCGGAGACCGGCCGGCAGGTGCTCGTCGTCGGCCTCGGCCCGGCGGGCTTCAGCCTCGCCCACCACCTGATGAATGATGGGCACCGGGTCGTTGCGGTGGACGGGTTGAAGATCGAGCCGCTGCCGGCTGCGCAGTCGGGCGTGGACGAGACGGGCGGGCGGCAGGATTTCCGGCCCGTGCGCGACATGGCCGAGATTCGCGAAGATTTGTCCGAAAGGGTGATGGCCGGCTTCGGCGGCGTGGCCGAATACGGCATCACGGTGCGCTGGGACAAGAACTTCCTCAAGCTGGTCCGCCTGCTGCTGGAGCGGCGCTCTGCCTTCACCATGGTCGGCGGCGTGCGCTTCGGCGGCACGCTCGGCCTCGACGAGGCGTTCGAGTGGGGCTTCGACCATGTAGCGATGGCGGCGGGCGCGGGCCGGCCGACCCATGTGCCGATGCCGAATGCACTCGCACCGGGTGTGCGCATGGCGTCCGACTTCCTGATGGCGCTGCAGCTCACGGGCGCCGCGCGGACCGACAGCATCGCCAACCTCCAGATACGCCTGCCGGCCGTGGTGGTCGGCGGCGGGCTGACCGCCATCGACACCGCGACCGAGTCCCTCGCCTATTACCCGGTGCAGGTCGAGAAGTTCCTGGCGCGCTACGAGGCGCTCGGGGGCCGGGTCGCCTGGACCGAGGACGAGGCGGACGTTGCGGAGGAGTTCCTCGCCCATGCCCGCGCGATCAGGGCGGAACGGGCGCGGGCGGCGGCAGCCGGCGAGGCGCCGCGCATCCTGGAATTGCTGCGGTCCTGGGGCGGCGTGACCATCGCCTACCGGCGCCGGCTGATCGACGCGCCCTGCTACACGCTGAACCATGAGGAGGTGGCAAAGGCGCTGGAAGAGGGCATCCGCTTTGCGGAATGCCTGTCGCCGCTGGCCGTGGAGGTGGACGACCGGGGCCGGGCGGCGGCGCTGCGCCTGGAGCGGGTGGAAATCGACGACCGGGGCCGGCGGCGCGCGCTGGGCGACGGTGAAACTGTCTCCCTGCCGGCGCGCAGCGTGCTTGTGGCCGCCGGCACCCAGCCCAACACGGTGCTGGGGCGCGAGAGCGCCGGCATCACGCTCGACGGGCGGTATTTCCAGGCCGTGGACGGCGATGGCGAGCCGGTCGTTCCGGAGCCGACGGCGAAACCGGAGGCGCCGGCCGTGCTGATGCAGCGCCGTGAGGATGGACGTGCCGTCAGTTTCTTCGGCGACCTGCACCCGTCCTTCGCCGGCAATGTCGTCAAGGCGATGGGCGGCGTGAAGCAGGCCTATCCACTGGTGAGCCTGCTGCTGGCCGAGAGCCCGCCGGCGACGGAGGATGACCTCGCGGACCGGGCCAACCGCGAGCTGCGCGCGCGCGTCCATGAGGTCGTGCGGCTCACGCCCAAGATCGTCGAGGTCGTTGTCGAGGCGCCGGCTGCGGCGCGGGCCTTCCGGCCGGGACAATTCTACCGGCTCCAGAACTTCGAGAGCCGGTCCTTGCGCCGGTACGGGACCGTGCTCGCCATGGAGGGGCTGGCAATGACCGGCGCCTGGGTGGACCGGGAGCGCGGCCTGCTCTCCACGATCATCCTGGAGATGGGCGGTTCCTCCGACCTCGCGGCGGCCCTGCAGCCCGGCGAGCCGGTCGTGCTGATGGGGCCGACCGGTTCTCCGACCGAAATCCCGAAAGGCGAGACGGTGCTGCTCGCGGGCGGCGGCCTCGGCAATGCGGTGCTGTTCTCCATTGGCCGGGCCCTGCGCGAGGCGGGCAACCGCGTGCTCTATTTTGCCGGCTACAAGGAGGTCGGCGACCGCTACAAGACCGCGGAGATAGAAGCGGCCGCCGATGTCGTGGTCTGGTGCTGCGACGAGGCGCCGGGTTTCGTCCCCGCCCGCCCGCAGGACTTCGCCTGGACCGGCAATATCGTGGAGGCGATGGCGACCTATGGCGAGGGCCGGATGGGCGCACCGCCGATCCCGCTCGGCGAGGTGGACCGCATCCTCGCCATCGGCTCCGACGGCATGATGGCGGCGGTCGATGCCGCACGGCGCGGCGTCCTCGGGACCCTGCTGAAGCCGGGGCACAGGGCCATCGGATCGATCAACTCGCCGATGCAATGCATGATGAAGGAGATCTGCGCGCAGTGCCTCCAGCTCCACCGCGACCCGGAAACCGGTGAGGAGCGGGTCGTCTATTCCTGCTTCAACCAGGACCAGCCGCTCGATCTCGTGGACTTCCCGACCCTGCGCGGGCGGCTTTCGCAGAACGGCGCCCAGGAGAAACTGACCGCCGCCTGGATTGCGCACTGCCTTCAGGCCTGAGCCGGGCCGTTCCCGCCGATGCGACATCCAGTCCTGAGAATGCGGCGCCGCTCGGCGCTCCGGCCATATACTTGCCTGTAATAACAAGACAAATTGGCCGGATGCGGACCCGCAGCGCCACATTCCGGCCAGCGCTGTTAGCATTCATTGTATGCGAGTGCTAAGTTTTTCCTTGAACTTTGGCGGCGCGGTCCTTATCTGCCCGGCAACCCCTTAGTGGGGGTCGTTTCATATGAATCCAGCAGGGAGGCAAGGCATGAAGTTCAGGCCGCTCCATGATCGTGTGCTCGTTCGGCGTGTCGAGCAGGAAGAGAAGACCGCCGGCGGCATCATCATTCCGGATACCGCGCAGGAAAAGCCGATGGAAGGCGAGATCATCTCCGCCGGCCCCGGCGCCAAGAACGACAAGGGCGAGCTTGCGCCGCTCGACGTCAAGCAGGGCGACAGGGTGCTGTTCGGCAAATGGTCCGGCACCGAGGTCAAGATCGACGGCCAGGAGCTGTTGATCATGAAGGAGTCGGACATCATGGGCGTCATCGAGCAGGCCGCCGCCTGATCCGGCGCCACCGCCCGAACAAGCATTCAGACAAGGAGGGAAGCCACCATGGCTGCCAAGGACGTCAAGTTCAACAATGACGCCCGCGATCGCATGATGCGCGGCGTCAATGTGCTGGCGGACGCCGTCAGGGTCACGCTTGGCCCGAAAGGCCGCAATGTCGTGCTCGACAAGGCCTTCGGCGCGCCGCGCATCACCAAGGACGGCGTGACCGTCGCGAAGGAAATCGAGCTTTCGGACAAGTTCGAGAACATGGGCGCGCAGATGGTGCGCGAAGTCGCGTCCAAGACCAATGACGAGGCCGGCGACGGCACCACCACGGCGACCGTGCTCGCCCATGCGATTATCCGCGAGGGCGCCAAGGCCGTTGCAGCGGGCATGAACCCGATGGACCTGAAGCGCGGCGTCGATCTGGCTGTCGTCGAGGTCGTCACGAAGCTCAAGGAGCGCTCGCAGAAGGTCAAGGATTCCGAGGAGGTCGCCCAGGTCGGCACCATCTCCGCCAATGGCGAGGCCGACATCGGCAACATGATCGCCGAGGCGATGCAGAAGGTCGGTAATGAGGGCGTGATCACGGTCGAGGAAGCCAAGGGCCTCGATACCGAGCTCGACGTGGTCGAGGGCATGCAGTTCGACCGCGGCTATCTCTCGCCCTATTTCATCACCAATGCCGACAAGATGATCTGCGAGCTCGAGAGCCCGTACATCCTGCTGCACGAGAAGAAGCTGACCTCGCTGCAGCCGATGCTGCCGGTGCTCGAGGCGGTGGTGCAGTCCGGCAAGCCGCTGCTGGTCATCGCCGAGGACATCGAGGGCGAGGCGCTGGCGACCCTGGTCGTCAACAAGCTGCGCGGCGGCCTCAAGGTCTCCGCCGTCAAGGCGCCGGGCTTCGGCGACCGCCGCAAGGCGATGCTGGAGGACATGGCGATCCTGACCGGCGGCCAGGTCATCTCCGAGGATCTCGGCATCAAGCTCGAGACCGTGAGCCTCGAGATGCTCGGCTCGGCGAAGAAGGTCTCGATCACCAAGGACGAGACCACCCTCGTGGACGGCGGGGGCGAGAAGGGCGACATCCAGGCGCGCTGCGGCCAGATCCGCCAGCAGGTCGAGGAGACGACCTCCGACTACGACCGCGAGAAGCTGCAGGAGCGGTTGGCGAAGCTCGCCGGCGGCGTCGCGGTGATCCGCGTTGGCGGCGCCACCGAAGTTGCGGTGAAGGAGCGCAAGGACCGCGTGGACGACGCGCTCAACTCCACCCGTGCGGCGGTCGAGGAAGGCATCGTGGCCGGCGGCGGTTCGGCGCTGATCTACGCTGCCAGCGCACTCGACGGCGTCAGCGGCGAGAATGACGACCAGCGCGTCGGCGTCGATATCGTCCGCAAGGCGCTTCAGTCGCCCGTGCGCCAGATCGCCGAGAACGCCGGCGAAGACGGCGCGGTCGTGGCGGGCAAGCTGCTCGAGACCACGGACAATGTGAACTGGGGCTTCGACGCGCAGAACGGCAATTACACGGACCTGGTGAAGGCCGGCATCATCGACCCGACCAAGGTCGTGCGCACGGCGCTGCAGGATGCGGCTTCGGTCGCCGGCCTGCTGATCACCACCGAAGCCATGGTCGCCGAGAAGCCGGAGCCCAAGCAGTCGATGGGCGGCCCGGGCGGCGGCATGCCCGACATGGGCGGCATGGACTTCTGATCCGCGCCGTCATCGACGGCTCAGTGGATCGGGGCGCCCCACGGGGCGCCCCTTTTTCTTTGTGCGTTAGAGCCTGACTCGAAACTCCTTCAAGTTTGGCAAGCCTTTGCGAGCCTCCGTGTTGTGAGGCGGATGTGGGCGACACTGATCCACGCCTCGCTGGAGGCGATGGATTTCTCCCAGTCTTTTGCCAACCGTCGGCAACGCCCGAGCCATGCCAAGGTGCGTTCGACAACCCACCGTCGTCGGGGGAGGACTTCGAAGCCTTTGGCGGTTTCGGTCCAGGACATGTGTGACTCCTGTGACTCCGTTCGGCTTCCAACGAACTGAATCATAAACCCTTGAAACCGCTCAACTCTTTTTGGGTCAGGCTCTGAGTGCAGTAGTGTAAGCGGTTCGAAGGCGGCACGTGGATTTCAGCTTGACGGGGTCTTGAAGTTCCAGGGGAGCAAGTCGTCGATACGATCGTTGGGATGGCCGGCTGCGATGGCTTCGAGTGTGGCCTTGAGCCAGG
>MPNF01000122.1 GCA_002238885.1 Alphaproteobacteria bacterium bin95
GGCGAGCAGCACCACGCCGAGCGCAAGCGCGAGTTCCAGATTGCCCTTGGAGGTCTCCAGCGCGATCGTCGTGGTCATGACGCGGGTCACATGGTTGATGTTGCCGCCGACGATGATGACCGCGCCCACCTCCGCCACCGCGCGGCCGAAGCCGGCGAGCGCCACTGTCAGGAGGCTGTAGCGCGCATCCCACAGCAGCGCGGCGACCCGGTCCAGAGGCCCGACGCCGAGCGAATCGAACTGTTCGGCATATTCGCGGTAGTAGTCCTCCACCACCTGCCGGCTGAGCGCGGCGACGATAGGCGTGACGAGAATCGTCTGCGCGATAATCATGGCTGCCGGCGTGTAGAGAAGGCCCAGCGGACCCAGCGGCCCGGCTGCCGACAGCATCAGGTAGGCAATCAGTCCCACGACAACGGGCGGCAGGCCCATCAGTGCGTTCAGGATGACGATTGCGGCCGTCCGTCCCGGAAACCGGAACGCGCCTACCGCCGCGCCGAGCGGCAGGCCGATGGCGCAGGAGATGGCAACGGCCGTCAGCGTCACCCTGAGCGACAGGCCGATGATCTCGATGAGGTCGGAGTCCCAGGCCAGGATCAGGCCGAACGCCTCGCCGAGAATCTCCCAAAAACTCTCCACTCCGCGTTTCCTCCCGCGAATCGGAAGAAAAACACAAAAAACATACAAAATCCATAAAATCGGCATGGCTTCCGGCCGCCACCGACCGGTGGGAATGTGAAATTTTCCGCCCTGGGCGGGACTTTCCCGCTCCGGTGCGACGCTGTACGCTTTCGGACTGGACAGGCTCCAAAACAACAAGTTGCCGAAGATGCCCGGGTTTGACGGACAGCGCGGCGGATTCCTCGAACGCCTGCGTTCGGCAGGCGGGGAAGTCTCGGGCGCGTTCGGCGATCTCGGCACGCTCCTGCCTTATGCGGTTGCGGCAATAGGCGCCGGCCTCCTCGCCCCGACGCCGGTCTTTGCGGGCTTCGCGGCCGGCTACCTGCTGGTGGCCGGTGTTTACCGGATGCCCGTTTCCGTCCAGCCGATGAAGGCGCTCGGCGCGGTGATTGTCGCCGGCGGTCTCACAGCGGTCGAAACCGCCTGGGCAGGTGGCATTGTCGGCGCGGTCCTCCTCCTGCTTGCGGCCGTTCCGTCTTTCGAGAGGGCCGCCCGCGCGATTCCCCAATCGGTCGTCACGGGGCTCCAGGCCGGCCTCGGCCTGATGCTCGGAACGGTCGCCTTCGGCCTGATGAGCCAGGACTGGATCGTGGCGTTCGCGGCGCTCGCCGTGCTGGGTCTCTCCTTCGTTCTGCGGCGCGGGCCCTGGGCGCTCGCGGTGGTTGTCGGCGCCGTACTGCTGGCGCCTTATGCAGGCCCGCCCGCTGTCCCGGCCATGCCGGCCGGGGGCGCCGCTTCCGTTCAGGCCGTGGTGTCGGGCGTGCTGGCGCAACTGCCGCTCACCTTGCTCAACGCGGTTGTCGTGGCCGCGGCCGTGGCGCGTTCGCTCTATCCCGACCGCGCCTCGCATGTCGGCGAGCGCAAGCTCGCCGCCACGAACGGGCTGCTGAACCTCGTTCTCGCGCCCCTGGGCGCCATGCCGATGTGCCACGGCGCGGGCGGCGTCGCCGCGCACCACCGCTTTGGCGCCCGCGGCATCGGCGCGCCGCTGACGATCGCGGCCTGCTGCGGCGCGGTTGCCCTGATGGGGCAGGAGGTCGTCGGCATTCTGATGGCGATCCCGCCCGCGGCGGTGGGGGCGCTGCTCGTTTATGCGGCGGTCGACCTGATCCTGAGCCCGAGGCTGCTCGACGCCCGCCCGGATTGCCGGCCCGTCATCGCCGCCGCCGCGCTTGCGACGGTCTTCTGGGGCGCGCTGGCGGGCCTGCTGACGGGTCTGGCCGCCGAGGTGCTGCGCGTCCATGTCTGGCGGAAGCTCCGGCCGGGCTCGCCGGAACCGGGAGCGTAGTCCGGGCAGAGGCCTGTTCATTCGCCGCCATAGGCGCCGCCCACCTCTTCGGGTGCAATGGCGACGGTCTTGATGACGGCGTAGCAGGACACGCCCTCGGCCAGACCCAGCGCCTCGGTAGAGCGGCGGGTCGCGCGGGACAGGATCGTGCCGGCCCTTGTGCGCACGGAGACGATGGCGCCCGGCCCTTCGCCCGGCCGGACCGATTCGACCGTGCCCGGCAGGATGTTCAGCGCCGACAGGCCTTCCGGCTCCCTGCGCGACAGCAGCACTTCATGCGCCGCAATCCGGACCCTGATCCGGCTGCCGGGCGCGTGCGGCACCCGCGGCAGGAAGAGGCGCACGCCGCCCGCCTCGATCTCCGACAGCCCGTCGGCATGGTGGCGGACCACCGCCGCCTCCAGCACCGCGCCGGCGCCGCGCGCGCCCACCGGCGTGACCGTCGGGTCGCCCAGCACCTCGACCGCCGGCCCCTGGCGCACCGTCTTTCCGTCCTCCAGGGCAATCACGGTCGTCGCAAGCCGCGCCACCTCCGCCGCGGAATGACTCACATAGAGGACCGGCACCGACACCTCGTCGCGCAAGCGCTCGAAATAGGGCAGGATTTCCGCCTTGCGCGCCTCGTCCAGCGAAGCCAGAGGCTCGTCGGCGAGAATGAGCCGGGGGCTCGCCAGCAGCGCGCGCCCGATCGCGACCCGCTGCTTCTCGCCGCTCGACAGCGCCCCGGGGCGGCGGCCCAGCAGATGCCCGATGCCGAGCATTTCGACGATGCGCCCCATATCCTCTCGCGGCCCGTCCTTCGGCGCGAACCAGCGCCCGTAAAGCAGGTTCTGGCGCACGGTGAGATGGGGAAACAGCCGTCCCTCCTGGAAGATATAGCCGAGCCGGCGGCGGTGGGGCGGCAGCCACGCGCCGCGCGCGGTGTCGAACAATACCCATCCATCGGCGGCCGCGCGCCCTGCGTCCGGCCTGAGAAGCCCCGCGACGGCGTTGACGGTCGTCGTCTTGCCGGAGCCGGAGCGGCCGAAGAGCACGGTGACGCCCGGCGGCGCCTCGAAGGAAACGTCGAGCGCGAAGCCGGGAAAGGTGTGGCGCAGGGTCACGAAGAGTGTCATGCGCCGGCCACCCGTCTCGCCACGCGCCGCGCGACGATCTCGGAGAGCAGCAGCGCCGCCATCGAGACGGCGACCGCGATTCCGACCAGCCGGAGCGCGGAGGCTTCGCCGCCGGGTACCTGGAGGAAGGCGTAAATGGCCGTCGGCAGGGTCTGCGTCTGGCCGGGGATGTTGGAGACGAAGGTGATCGTCGCGCCGAACTCGCCCATCGCCTTGGCGAAAGCGAGGATCGCGCCGGCGAGGATGCCGGGCAGGACGAGCGGCAGGGTGACGGTCACGAAGACCCAGGGGCCGGAGGCGCCGAGGGTTGCGCTCGCCTGTTCGAGCCTCGGGTCCACCGCCTCGATGGAAAGCCGGATGGCGCGGACCATGAGGGGGAAGGCCATGACAGCGGCCGCCAGCGCCGCGCCCGTCCAGCGGAAGGCGAAGACGATACCGACCTCCTGCAGCAGGCTGCCGAGGGGCCCGCGCGTGCCGAATGCCAGCAGCAGCAGGTAGCCCGTCGCCACCGGGGGCAGGATGAGCGGCAGATGCACCAGCCCGTTCAGGAGCTGCCTGCCGGGGAAGCGCCAGCGCGCGAGCGCATAGGCGGTCAGCACGCCGAGCGGCAGGCTCGCGAGCGTTGCCCAGAACGCGACGCGCAGGGACAGCGCAACCGCCTGCCACTCCTCGGGGCTCAGCCAGTCCATGCCGCAATTCTACTCGAACGAGACGGCAAAGCCTTGCCGCTCGAATGCCGTTCGTGCGGCGGGTCCGCGAAGCCAGGCGAGGAAGCGCCGATTGAGCGGGTTGCGGCTCGCGGCCACGGCGGCGGCCGGATAGACGATGGGCGGGTGGGTATCCGCCGGGAAGGTGCCGGCGACCGTCACATTGTCGTCGGCCGCGGCGTCGGTGGCATAGACGATCCCGAAAGGCGCCTCGCCGGAAGAGACCAGCGCCAGCGCCGCGCGCACATTGTCCGCCTGCGCCACCTTCGGCGCGACGGCCTCCCAGACGCCCAGCGACCTGAGCGCGGCCTTGGCGTAGATCCCGGCGGGCACCGCATCCACGAGCGTCATGGCGAGGCGGCCCCCGCCAAGCATCGCGGCGATATCCATGCCCGGCGCGATCTCCACCTTTGCCGCATCCCGGCCGTGGGCGACCAGCACGAGGGCGTTGCCCAGCAGGTCGAAGCGGCTTGCCGGGTCGATGAGGCCGTCCCGCTCCAGCGCATCCATCCAGCCCGGATTGGCGGAAATGAAGATGTCCGCTGGCGCGCCGTGCTGGATCTGGCGGGCGAGCGCGGAGGAGCCGGCAAGCGACGCGGCGACGGCATGGCCGGTCTCCCGCTCGAAGCCGGCGGAAACTTCATCCATCGCGTTCTTCAGGCTGGCCGCGGCGAACACCGTGAGCCCGTCGGCGCCGAAGCCGGGCGCGGCGAGGCCCAGGCCGAAGGCGAGGCCGGCGGCGAGTCCGAACAGGCGGCGGCGGATGGACGGAATCGGCAAGGGCGGCGCTCCCCGGCGGTCGGCGCGTGCGCGCGGTCCGGCCAATTGGCCTGTTTCCGCCAGCCCGGCAAGGCCCTGCCGTTCGGCAGGACGTCCCCGCGAAGTGTCATGAATTGTCATGTTCCGTCATGGCCGGGGGTGCGCGCGTCTCCCGTCCGATCCCTTTCCGTCGTGCCCGGATCTCCCCCTCCGTGACGGGAAAAGGGTCGGTCCGGCAGGAAGTCGCCGTCGTCGAAGCTCTCCTGTGCTTCCATCGCCTCCCGGCAGGCGCGCTTCCGCGCGAGCGCGCGCTCGGTCCGATCGATGATGGGCATGAGGCGCGGCTCCTTTCGTTCCGCTCGGGTTCGATACCGGAAGCCCAGCTGCGGTGCGGGACCGCGCCGGGCCGGGAAGGCGACGTTGACCGACAGGCAGGCCGCTCCGGTGGGGAGCGACCCTGTTTCGCGCGTATCGCACGCGGGCGCGCGTTGGCGCCGGCGCGGTTCGCGCGCCTGATTGCGCGCGCGAGCCGGAGGGCGCACTTCGCCTGTGCGTCGAATCGGGGTCGTCCCGCGCCGGGCCGGCGCGAAGGGAAGCGGTCCGCGCGGAGTTTGCTTCCCTCAGGGTCATTCTAACACGGATATTTTGCGATCAAGCCATTTCGGGAATTTTTCCAAAATATGTGAACAAAAAATTTCGTCCCGGCGGACCGGACCTTCAGCCGCCGATCAGGATGAGGATACCGGCGACGACGAGCAGGATACCGATGACTTCGACCCGTGTGCTCCGCTCCTTGAAGATGAAGATGCCGGCGGCGAAGGTGAATACCAGCTCGATCTGGCCGAGCGCGCGGACATAGGCGACGTTCTGGAGCGTCATGGCGGTAAACCAGCCGATGGAGGAGAGCGCGCCGGCGAAGCCCGCGAGGCTTGCCCAGCGCCATGACCGCAGCACGGCACCGAGCTGGCCGGGCTCGCGCCAGGTCATCCAGAGCGCCATGCCGACCGTCTGGGCCAGAATGACGAAGGCGAGCGTAAAGCCGGCCTGCATCAGGAATCCGGGCCCCTCTCCGGAATCCGGGCCTCCGAGCGAGAGCGACGCCGCCCGGAAGGAAACCGCCGAGATGCCGAACAGCGTGCCGGAGAAGATGCCGATCAACGCCGTCCGCTCGGTCCAACCCAGCCACAGCTTGCGCCAGTCGAGCTCGCTCTTCGCGGTGGAGAGCAGCATGACCCCGATCAGGCTGATGAATATGGCCACAGCCGCGGCAAGCCCGACGCCGTCGCCGAGGATGACTAGCCCGAACAGGGCCGCCTGCACGGTTTCCGTCTTGGAATAGGTTGTGCCGACGGCGAAGTCGCGGAAGGAAAACAGCCAGACCAGGCAGAAGGTTGCGCCGATCTGCGTCACCCCACCGAGCAGGCCGTAGATGACGAACGTCGCATTGGGCTTGGGCCATTCCATCCCGGCGCCGTAATGCAGCGCCAGCACATAGACGACCAGGAAGGGAAACCCGTAGCCGAACCGCGAGAAAGTGGCGCCCGAGTTCGAGAGTACACCCTTGAGGTGCTTCTGGACGGCGCTTCGGAGGTTCTGGCAAAAGGCGGCGAGGATCGTGATCGGGATCCAGAGCTCGATCAACTGGATACAGCCTCCGTAATCCGGTCGCGCAACATGTCGAGGCGGTCCCCGCCCCAGAACAACTCATCCTTGAAAACGTAGCTCGGCACGCCGAACACACCGAGTTCTTCCGCCTCCCGAAGCACCTCGTCATGGCGGCGGCGGCCTTCGTCTTCCGCCCATTCCGGGAAATCGTCGGCGCCGGGCACGCCCGCTTCCTCCAGCACCGAAGCGATGACGGCGGGGTCCTCGATTTCGAGCTCGCGCTTCCAGAAGTGTTCGAACACGCGGTCGATATAGGGCTCGAACCGCCCGTGGTCCTGCGCGCGAAGCATGCCGATATGGGCGATGGAGCTGTCGAAGATCTTCTGCGGGCCGCGCACGGTCAGCCCCACCTGGTTCGCGAGCCGCCTTGCGTCCATGTAGCTGTAGAGCACGCGGCGCCACTGGTGCGGGTTGCGCGTCTCCACCGCGCCCAGGAAATCCGGGATTTCCAGCGTGTAGAACTTCCAGACGGGGACGATGCCGAATTCCGCCGCGAGCTTCCGCGTCGGACCGATGGCCAGATAGGCATAGGGGCTCTTGACGTCGATATAGACGGTAAGTTCGGGGGCAGCGGTCATGGGGTCGTGCGGTTCCTCAATGACGTTTGCACTACGACGAAGCGTTGTCGCCCGGCCATTTCCAGACGACCTGTCCGTCTTCGAACACGGCCACCGGCGTGCCGTTCTGCGCCGCCCGTCGCCATGCCTGCCTGGCGGCCCTCTGCATCGCCGCTTTCACCTTTTCGCTGTCCAGATATGGAGGCTGTTCTCGCGCCTCCCTTTCCTGGGACGGAACCGGGTTCATTGGGGAAACTCCTCAAGCAATACCGGCACGGCACCTGAACTGTCGAACACAAGCACATTATCGACCTGTGGACGATAGATGCGCTCGAAATTTCTTCGGCCCGCATGAAAGCGCCGGCGAACGACGGCTTCCGGCACACCGTGCCCACCCTCGCAGACTCGTTGCCGGACACGGGCGATAGCCGATTCCGGTGTCGGCAAGCCCAGGAAATACAGCACCACCCGGTAGCCTTTAGCCTGCCAACGCGGAATGGAACGAGCGTGGCCGACGCCGCTCAGCGTCGTCTCGAAGGCGAAGCTCTCACCTCTGGCGACATATTCCCGGATCATCTCGATCATCAGCCGTCCCGCACGGTAGGCAACCGACTCCGGTCGAAACGGGCTCAGTCCTGCCGCAATCGCATCGGCGTTGATAAAGTCGGGACATTCGGCTTCTCTCGGCAGAAATTGCGTCGCGAAGGTCGTCTTCCCGGCCCCGTTCGGGCCGCCGATAATCAATATTCTCTTGTCCGCCAAAATCCGGATGCCGCCAACGATGGAACACGCGGTATAGTCGAATCGCTCGACTGCCGCTTGCGGGAGGAACGGAAAATGGCATGCACGGCGCCGATTGTCGAACCGGCGGAGGCCGGATGAGCGGCCTGCGCGAACGGGCGCCGATGGACCCGGAGATGCGGGCCTTCCTCGACGCGACGACGGATACCGCAACGCAGGCGCTCGACCCGCTGGAGACGCCGCTGCCGGAAATGCGCCGGGCGATGGAGGCCGGGCGCATCGGCTATGCCGCTGGCGGGCC
>MPNF01000123.1 GCA_002238885.1 Alphaproteobacteria bacterium bin95
GGGAGGAGGTGCAGCGCTGGTTCCGCTCGCTCCATGCGACGCCGGCGGCGGCGAACCGTTCGGCGCCGGTCCTGTCGGTCATCATGCAGCAGGCCGAAGCCTGGGGGTATCGTCCCGATGGCGGCAATCCCTGCAAGGGCATAAAGCGCTACCGGCAGAAGCGGTCCGAGCGCTTCCTGTCGCCGGAGGAATACCGCCGCCTCGGCATGGTTCTGGACCGGCATGAGGGAGAATACCCATTCCATGCGGCGGCGCTGCGCCTGCTTCTGCTGACCGGCTGCCGGAAGTCGGAGATCGTTACCCTCGAATGGCGCTTCTACCGCGACGGTCACCTGTTTCTCCGTGATAGCAAGACTGGGCCGCGCACAATCTGGCTGTGCGGAGCAGCGCGGGAGGTCCTCGACGGGCTGCCGCGGTCGCGGCGATGGGTATTCCCCATCGAAGGCCGTCGCGCGCCCTGGAGCTGGCTGGACGCCTTCTGGATGCAGCTGCGCGCCGAGGCGGGACTTGAGGACATGCGCCTTCATGACACCCGTCACTCCTACGCCAGCATGGCGCTGTCGAGCGGCGAGACGATCCGCACGGTGGGCCGGCTGCTGGGCCATGACCATGCGGCGACCACGCTGAAATACGCGCATCTCTCCGACGCGACGGTCCGGGAGACGGTCGAGACCCTGGCGCCGCTGCTCTCGGGGACGCAGTCATGACGGGCAAGGCAAGGAAGGTCCGCCTGACGGATGCAGGCGTCGCGAGATTGCGTCCCGGCAGCACCGAATACATCGTCAGGGACAACCGCATTGCCGGGCTTGGCGTCCGGGTTCGTCCGTCCGGGCATCGCAGTTTCGTGTGGCACGGGACCGTGAACGGCAGGGCGGTACGGACGACCGTCGGCTCGGCCGCGCTGATGACGGTGGAGGAAGCCCGGAGCGAATGCCGGGCCTTGCTGGACGGCACACATCCACTTTGCGCCGGAGACCCTGCCGACCGGATTGCCGTTCCCCTTTTCCGGGATTTCGTCATGGAGGACTGGCTGCCGGCCCGGCGGAGCCATTGCAGCCCCGGCTGGGCCGAGCGCGTGGAACAAATGGTCCAGCGTCGGCTTCTGCCGGCCTTCGGCACGCTTCGCCTCGACCGTATCGGCAGGCCCCGGGTCGAGCGCTGGTTCGACGCCATGAGCCGCAAGACGCCCGGCGCGGCCAACATGGCGCTCTCCCTGCTGCGCCAGATCATGAGCACCGCGAAAGCCGCCGGCCATGTCGGCGCCGACCCGGTCGCGGGCGTCAGGTCGAACCCGCGGCGGAAGATGACCCGTTTCCTGTCCGCAGAAGAGATCGGCCGGCTTCACCGGACCCTGGACCGGCTGGTGGGGGAATGGCCTTCGCGGCGGCCGCAGGCCGACATCATTCGCCTGCTTCTGCTGACCGGCTGCCGGAAGAGCGAAATCCTGACGCTTCGATGGTCGGAGGTCGATGGCGACATGCTCAGATTGGCCAAGACCAAGACGGGGCCGCGCACGGTATGGCTGAGCGAGGCGGCGCAGGTCGTCATCGCCCGCCAGCCGCGAACGGGAAGCACTTTCGTGTTTCCCTCGACACGGGACCCGGCAAGGCCGTTCTGCCACAATCTCACTTTCTGGCGCCGGGCAAGACGGGAGGCGGGGATCGAGGATGTGCGCCTGCATGACTTGAGGCATACGGTAGCGAGCCAGGCCGTGGCCCGGGGCGTTCCGCTCCCCACCGTCGCCCGCATGCTCGGACATGCACAACCGGTCATGACACTCAGATACACCCATGTCGGTGACCACGAAGTCGAGGCGGCGGCCGAGCGGGTCGGAGCGGGTATCGCGGCCGCCATGTACGGCAAGGGCACCATGCTTAACGTCCGTAACTCCGGCGGAATGTCCAGTATGCAATCACGCCGGTCGGCTGATACCATTCTGGTAGGTGATCGCTGATCACCGCCACGGGCAGGCGCCTGTGGATCGACGACCATGATGCACTCCCCCGCATGACGATCAGGCGGGGGTGAGCCGGACGGTTGGCGGTTCGGCACCTGTGTGCTGGCGAAGGGAGTGAAGCTGCATGAACGCCCGACCGGAATGGCATGAGGAGATCGATCCCGACCTTCGCCCCCAACCAGGTTGCTACATCCTGGAAGCGGAGATCGGCGGCCGCAAATGGCGCCTCTCGGTCGTCAGCGAAACGACAGGCCGGGGAGGCAGCCCTCGTCGCAAGAGGCTGCACCTGCCGAAGCACGACGCCGAATGGATCGCAGCCAGCCTGAGCTCGCTCTACGGAGGTGCGTGGCGTCCCGTTGCCGAGCCGGAACCCGCAGGCGAAAGCCGCCGGGGCCGGCCCGGCAAGTTCGCCGGCAAGCACATCCGCCCCATGATCGCAGAGAATGGCTACCAGCCGGGCGGCTATCGCCACCGCTCCCTGGAGATCGTCCTCGCTGCCGGGAACGAAGGCATCCCGTTCGAAAATTACGAGGAGCAGGGCGGACGCCGTGAGGAACTCGGGTGGCACCTCAACAGAGGGAACGTGGAACTGGAGTAGCTCCTTCCGGGGCCTGCCTCCCCGCCCGGCGACCCGATGACCAATCCCGCGGCGACAACCGTAAGCGCCGCGAGAGGCCAGGGCATGGCACCACTTTGCCGGGCAACCAACTACCCGTCGAACACTCCCGGCCCATAAGTCCTGTATTCGGTATCAGGGCCGTTTTCGATAATGTCGAGGCGGCTTCCGTCCGGAAATGTGAATATTTCCGCCACCGCATGAACGACTTCCGTTTCCGGGCGCAGGCTGAGGGAGAGTGCCGCGACAAACCCCATGTCGGGATTGCGGCGCAAGAAAGCCGCTGCCATGCCGTCTATCTTCCCCAACCCTTCCGAGCCGTATGCCTTGAATTCCGTGTCCGGGCCGTTCTTGACAATGTCGAGGCGGCTTCCGTCCACGAAAACGAACGTTTCCGCCGTTGCGTGAACGACGCCCGGCCGTATCATAAGCCATAATCGGCCCCAGAAGCCTGGACAAGGATTGCGGCGCAGAAACGCAGCCGCCATGCCGTCTACACTGCCCATCGCCGCCAACTCTCAGGTATGCCATCCTTCAAACGTAGTTTGTCGGCTAGACGTTGTCGATGAGATCAAGCCCAAATTTTGTCGTGGTGACCGCCGCCTTCCCGGTCGCTGCCGTTTCAATCTACGATTCGAACAGCGCAGCCCTTTCCTCGTCCTCGTTACGCGCATCTTCGATCTTCTTTTCTACCCTGCGGAGCGCATTCGAAGCCCACCGTCTCACTCTCTTCCTTGGATGCGTTCGCAGACGTTCCAGATGCTCGACATAAGTTCTGAAATACGGAACCACAGAGCCGACCCAACCGAAGCTGTTCAGGTTTCCTTCGACAGCTTCCACAACCCCCGGCCTATCTCCAAATTCATCCAGCAGTCTCTCCATGACAGGATGCAGAAACCGCGTCCCGTCCTCACCGTCCTCGGGACCCAAAACCGGAACGATGCCGGCTACGAACTGCGGTGCAACGTCGGGGTTCGCCATGCACCAGGCGAATATGGTTTCCTCCGGCAGTGCCAGAATTGGACCGCCACGGGCATCTATACCGAACCCGCGGTTGCTAAGGATAAAATGAAACCTCCACGCCCTCAATTCATCGGACACGATGGCATTTCCGATGAGCGGCCACGAAATTTCCGGAAACTCTGTAAGGAGAACGGGGACAAGAGACGCCAGAAAGCGTTCGCTGGATACCTCCGAAACCTCCACTAATACTCTTGACAACGTCAAGGCTATGCTGCGCGCATCCGCATCTTTCCTTCCTTTTGCCAGCATCCACTGCATGATTTCATCGAAATGGCTGCCAGCGATCGGACCATCGCCGGCTCCCTCCCACCGAAGGACATTCTTCGCCGCCGTACATATCTGCGGCCGCAACTTCTCCAATTTGCCGGCATCGCCGAATGCGTACATGCCCATCAGTTCGATTCCAACAGCAAAGCCGGCGGCGCAATGGTCCAGCATCGCATCGAACAGCGGTGAAACGGTCTCTGTCGGAAGCGTCGAAAGGTCCCCACCCATCGTCCACTGAATCAGTTGCTCGGGAGGCAGGCGACCCGCTTCCAGAGCATTCAAGGCGAGCGTTATGTCGCCAGCCGAAATCCGCTGCTGCCAACAGATCAATGGCAGCGCTGGCGCCAGCTCGGATGATTCGGAGACCGTTTGCTTAAATTTCTCAACGACCTCCGGGAACCTCTCCACCATCCCTTTGAGGTATCCCGAAAGAAGGTCGAAATTGCGATCATCACCGCACACATTGACGGTTGCGCGGTTGATCTCTTCCAGCCACTGGACAGGATCAGCCGACAACTCCGCCAGACATATTCCGAACAGCATCGCCATTCGCGGCCGCCCCTTGCACAGTCTCGGCAGAATTTCCCGCAATGCGTCTGGCTGTCGGACTAACTCTTCCGTCACATCGCGTATTGCCTCTTCCTGACGGCGTCTCCGTGTCTCGATGTCCAGCTTTTCGTCTGCCGGAAAGTGCCACGGCATGTCGCTGATGAGGTATTGCGCTCTGTGTGCCAAGTCTTGCGGTTTGAGTTTCTCCAGGAGCCGACGCACACGGCCCACCGTGTCCACTTCCGATTCGGCGCTGTCGTGCTGGATGAACTCGCTGAGGCTCTCGATTGCCGCCCTCCATGTGACGTTGCGTTCCCGTACACGCTCGACAGCTCTCTCCACGGCCTCAATCAGTCCATTTGCTGTCAGAGACCGGAAATGCCGCCCGAGACCGTCGCGTGCCATCGCTCCAACCCGATCCTTGCGGTCGCAAAGGCTCGCCAGAGCATCGAGGCAACCGTCGAGATACCGGCGTGCATCTTCATTCGTGGTGGGTTGCCAGGAAACGTGATCGGGGCGCAAGCCGCGTCTTTGTGAGCCACCGAACCTGATGAAGCGACTGGTTTCCGTGGCCTTGACGAGCGCTTCGACTACAACAGCCAGTTCGTCGGGATCGTTCGTGTCCGCGGCTCCCGTGAGGTACGCGAGCCGAGCTTCGCCATCGGCCTCGGTAGCGCCCAGCAGCATGGGAAACAGCCCGCAGAACTGACCGGTCGCGTTGTTCGCCACGCCGGGTTCGTTTTCGGCAACCGCGAGGCGCAAAAGGAGGTCCGCCCCTTCTTCGAATGTCTTCCGGCCGAAGCAGACCCTTTCCAGCGCCCGAACCACATGACGCCGGGCCAAGCCGCCAACAGACGCAAGGTCGTTCACGGCACCGAGCGAGCGTTCCAGTTGATGGACGACGGCGACTGGCTCAATCTCGGCAAGCCTGCACAAGACTTCCGCATGAACGGCGCCCGCTTCCCCGTCGAGTTCGCCAAGTGGCCCGTCACGCCGACAAACGTGTCTCGCCACCTCCCGCGAGACATCTGTTTCTCCTAGCCAAACCAATTGGCGGGCAGCAAGGATTCGCAGGCCGTGCGGCTCCAGGCCGGACAGGACCTTGTCCCAGTCCGCTCGGCTCCAGCTCCGCCACTGCCGCTCGGCCAGCCTTGCGGCTATCGGACGGGGCTGGATACGGACAAATCGTCCTGTGCGCTGTGCAATACCGCGGCGGATCAGTTCCTCTATTCCGATCCTGAGTTCCGCAGCCGGCAGCGACCCGTCTATCTCAACGATTCCATCAAGCTGCTTGCAAGAAGGGTCATCGTACCAAACCGACCCGAACACCGACAGGAGCCGCGCCGCCCTTACTACCAATTCAGCTTCGAGTGGTTCGCGTCCGCGAACGAACGCATCGACGAAATGGTCCTCGGTCGCATGCACGACCGGACGTTCACCGGTCCAGGCTTCGGCAACCCGGATCGCCATTCCCGGATAGCCATCGGCGAACCGGGCCAATCGCTGTCTGGTGTCCTGGTCCAAGCCGCGAGCCCGCAGAGCAATGACCTCCTCGGTAACGGAATGCGACGCCTCGCCCAAAACGTGGATTGTGCGATCCGAAACGCTTGACGGGATCTCGTTGTCTATCGTTACAACCGAAAGACGGCTGCCACTGCGGGCGATCAGACTTACAAGCGAATCATGAAACTCGGGCGGGCAACGGTCGACGACCACGATGGCCCTGGCCCCCATCTCCGTCCAGATTTGCACAACACGGTGGATGGCGGCCGAGTCGGATTCGGACGTGTCGACATAGAGCACGCTACGGCTGAGATCCCGCTCTTCATCTACTGTGGCACCGAGCGCTTCCAGGACCAACCGGGACTTCCCGATACCCGACAGCCCCACGACGCGGGCAATGCTCTGAGGTTCGCCTACCCGCTCCAGCAAGAAGTCCCGCAACCCGGTAAGACGTTCATCGTCGACCCAGGGGGAGCGCTCGTATTCTCCGCGGGCGGCCCAAAAGACCCACGAACAAAAGGGCCCAACCGTTCCGGGCTGGGTTCGTTCGATTACCCATGCTGCGACAGACGGATGCGTATTTGCCCAGGCTGCGACCTGGTCGGCGTCGCGAAGCTGGATCTGCTCGTCCGCGACGGAAAGGCCGGCTCCTCGCAACGCGGCTCGAATATTGTCCTCTCGCGTGGAAATGGCTTTCTTCGTGTACCGACGGGCACACAGCACGATATAGTGGCCGCCCACCGCGATAGCCGAGCGGACCATATCCTTGACCTCTCCGTTCCTGGTGAGGACCTCCCTTCCCGCCCCTGCGGCCCCGATCGTGCCCGACTTCAACTGGAACTGACAGAACCGAGACGGGAGAAAGCCCGTGCGATCAGGCCCCTCCGTCCATGAAATGCGGCCATCCTCACCCCCATCCGGAGCGGTAATATTGCCGGCAACATGAATGCCGTCGCTCGGCAGCCCGTGCGTCAAGGCCTCCGCTTCGAGCAACCGCCTCAGCAGAAGGTGGAAGGTTCGGTCGGTCAAAGCCCCGATATGCTCTCCGGTAATCTCGAACGGTCGAGATTCCGACAGCGCGCCTAGTGGTCGCGATTTGCCCCCTTTCAGCGCGCCAATCATTTCCGGATGCGCATCCAGCAGTCGCAGAAGGTTGACAACAGCAGCAGCCGGCTTCACCGACCCCGCCTCGTATTTCGTGAAGGCGCGCGGCCCCCCACCCAGAATCTCTCCCGCTTCCACCTGCGACAGACCGAGGGATCTCCTGATGTCACGAATTTCGTCCGCCGTGATCTCGTTACTGACTTCATTCATGCTTCACCTTTATGGTTCTAGAAAGTTGGAGTGACCATTATGGTCCATAATATCTGAACAGACAACCTTGTTTCTCAGTTTGCTCGAACCTGCCAGCCTCAGCGCGAGGTGGCATCTGCCCGATTACTCCGCTGTACCCCCTCACCACCGACGGCGGACCGGCCATCGAAGTCCGGGTGAAGCCGCTTCACGAACCTCAGGTTGGGAACATAAGTGCTGCTGCCGCTACGCCTTCGGATTGGCCTTGTCGGCGAGAGCCTGACTGAAAAGGAGTTTCGAAAGGTAGACATGAGGCGTGACCGGCACGCCTCCGCTATTCCGTCAGCGTACGCCGGGCTATGCTCGGCCGTCATTGCAGCCGCGGCCGAAAGCGAACGTCAAGTGACCAACAACGACCTGAACTGGATCGCGAACTACATCTGGGGCATCGCGGACGATGTGCTGCGCGACCTCTATGTGCGCGGCAAGTATCGCGACGTGATCCTGCCGATGACGGTGCTGCGCCGGCTGGATGCCGTGCTGG
>MPNF01000124.1 GCA_002238885.1 Alphaproteobacteria bacterium bin95
GGCCCGATGCAGCTTCGGCTGACCGTGCGCCGGCTCCAGATGGGCTCGTGGTGCGTGGGCATGGCGCGGCGTGCGCTCAAAATGCTCTGCGAACATGCGAGCCAGCGCGTGACCTTCGGCGAGCGGCTCGCCGACCGCCAGGCGATCCAGTGGTGGATTGCCGACGGCGCGACCAAGGTTCACGCCTGCTCGCTGATGGTCATGGACGCGGCCGTGAAACAGGATCGTGGCGAGGACGTGCGCACCGAAGCGTCGATGATAAAGGTCTATGCCACCGAAATGGCGACGGAGATCGTGGACCGCGCCCAACAGGCGTTCGGCGCGATGGGCGTCACCAGGGAATTGCCGCTCCAGCTTATGGCCCAGAAAGTGCGGCTCATGCGCGTCTATGAAGGCCCGAGCGAGGTCCACCGCATGGTCATCGCGCGCCGGATGCTGCGCGCACACGGATAGAAACGGATAGGAAAGGCCCGCTCCGAAATGCCCGACAGCGCACGCTCCATTGCCGAACTGGGCCGACGCATGCCGGTCAATCCGGCAAGCCCGGCTGAAGCCCGCGCCCGCTATTTCAACACAGCCAATGCCTTCGACATGAAGCTGCCGCCCGTGCCGGACGCGGTCTTCACCGAGGAGCCGGCGCTCGCGCTCGCCCCCGACGCGCCCACGGGGTTCACCGCCTGCGACATCTCGACGGAACTGGCCTGCGCCTTCCCGGCGACCACGCCGCTGGTGCTGGCCCGCTATGCCCGCATCCGGACGGGCGAGACCCTGATCGCGGACTTCAACGCGACCGGCGTGCTGGCCTATGTCATCCGCGGCGCCGGCAGCGTTGAGAGCGGCGGGGAGGCGCTGCGCTGGGCAGCGGGCGACCTGATGCTGCTGCCGGGGGGCGAGGCGCATCCCTGGTCGGCGGAAGAGGACGCCGTGCTCTGGTTCGTCACCAACGAGCCGCAGCTGGCCTTCGACCACGCCCGCGCGCCGGCGCCGGGCATGGCGCCGACCGACCCGGTGCACTACCCCGCTGCCGAGATTGCGGAACAGGTGGAGCTGCTGATGCGCACCGGCCGGGGCGAGGAGATCCCGGGCTCCGCGCTCATCTTCTCCGCCGAGCGCCAGGAAGCGACGCGCAATGCGCTGCCGACGCTTACCTGCGCCATGAATGCGCTGGAGTCCGGCCAGAGCCAGCGCCCGCACCGCCACAACTCGGTCGCCGTCAGCCTCGTCGTTCAGGGCGAAGGCTGCTACTCGGTCGTGGACGGGCGGCGCAAGGACTGGGCGCCCTGGGCGACAACCATCACCCCGCCTGTCTCCTCGCATTCCCACCATAATGAAGGGCCGGAACGCGCCATGTTCCTGATCGTGCAGGACGGCGGCATCTTCTACCACGCACGCGCCATGGGGTTCGAGTTCACCGATGCTTGAGATACGCCCGCTTGCGCCGGAGATCGGCGCGGAAGTCACCGGCTTCGACATGGGCAAGCCGCTGACCGACAGCCTGTTCGAGGAAATCCACGCCGCCTGGATGCGCCACAAGGTGCTGGTGTTTCCGGGCCAGCCGGTTTCGGACGAGGCGCTGCTTGCCTTCGGGCGGCGCTTCGGCGAGTTGGAAGTGTTCCACCAGGACATCATCCGCTCGAAGAGCCTGCCGGAGATCTTCCGCGTCTCCAATGTCGATGAGGACGGGAAACTGATGGCGCCGGACGACCCGGTCCAGCACCAGATTTCGCTCGCCCGGCGCTGGCATACGGACAGCAGCTACCGCGAGAAGCCGTCGGTGGGCTCGCTGCTGCACGGCGTCGAGGTGACGGAGGAGGGCGGTGTGACCATGTTCGCGAACATGGCGGCCGTGCTGCGCGCGCTGCCGGACGACCTGCGCCGCGAGGTCGAGGGCCGCCGGGCGCGGCACGATTTCGAGAACCTCCACCGGCTGAAGCCGCTCAAGCCGCTGACGGACGAAGAGCGCGCGCGCATGCCGCCCGTCTGGCAGCCCCTGGTCCGCCGCCATCCGGAGACGGGCGAGGCTTCGCTCTATATCAGCCCGATCTACAACGATGCGGTGGAAGGCATGGACCCGGAAGGCGCGGCGGCGCTGGTCGAGCGGCTGGAGGCGGTCATCGACGACGAGCGCTTCATTTACCGCCACCGCTGGCGGCAGCACGATGTGCTGCTGTGGGACAACCGCTGCACGACCCACCGGGTCACGCCCTACAACCCCGCCCACCGCCGGATCATGCACCGCACCACCATAGCCGGCCGGGAGCGCGTCGAAGCGGCTTGACGAGCGCCGCTGCGAGACGCCATATCGACAGGTGCCGGGCGAGCGCAGGAGGGCGGCATCGTGGCTCCGACACGCAGGGACGTGATGAGGCTCGGCGGCGTTGCCGCTGCCGTAGCGCTGTTCCCCGCGGTCGCGGTCGCGGACTCGAACGGCATTTCGCAGGCCATCGCAGCGTTCACGAAGGGCGCAATGGCGCTGGAAGCCGGCCTGTCGCTGGAAGTGCCGGAGATTGCCGACAATGGCGGCGCGGTGCCGGTGCGGGTAGCCGCCGCGGGTGCGAGGCGCATTGCGCTGTTCACCGACGGGAACCCGTATCCCGGTGTGGTCGTCTTCGAATTCGGAAGGTTCACACCGCCCGCAGCCACGATCCGTATCCGGCTGGCCAGGAGCCAGAGCGTCATCGCAGTGGCGGAGCTGGCAGACGGCACATTTCGCAAGGCCTCCCGTGCGGTCGCGGTGACGGTCGGCGGCTGCGCGTGAGGGGCGGAACATGGCGACACCCAAGCCGCGCATAAGGCTTCCGAAATCGGTCGAGGCGGGCGTTCCCTTTACGGTCAGGACCCGGATTACCCATCCGATGCACACCGGCCTGCGCCGCGACCGCGACGGTGAGCTGATACCCCGCCGGATCGTCAACAGGTTCACGGTGCGCTACAACGGCGAGGAGGCGTTCTCCGCCGCCCTGGAACCGGCGGTTTCGACCGATCCCTATATCCAGTTCGAGCTGTCCTTACCGGAGTCGGGCGTTCTGGAATTCGAGTGGGAAGACGATGACGGCTCGATCTACAGCCTTCGCAGGGAAATCTCCGTCGTTTAGGGCCGCTGTCGGACTGCTGGCGGCCGCCTTGCTGGCGCTTCTTCCGGCTCTCGGCGCATGGGGCAGCGATGCGGAGCGCGGCAAGGCGCTCTTCAAGCAATGCAAGCGATGCCATCAGGCGGGCAGCGGCGCGGAACACCGGATCGGGCCGCACCTGAACGATGTCTTTGGACGCGCGGCCGGCTCGCTCGGGGATTTTCGCTATTCCCCGGCGATGAAGGCGGCCGGGACCGGCGGCCTGATCTGGACCGGGGCCACGCTCGACGCATTCCTGTCCGACCCGAGGGCACTGGTGCCGCGCTCGCGCATGAGTTTCGCCGGCATCGGGGAGCAAGGCGACAGGGAGGATTTGCTGGCATGGTTGCGCGGGTTTTCCGGCGCCGTGTCCGAACTCCCCCCCGCCGAGCCGACCGCCACGGCCGAGGAATACGGCCTCGACCCGCGTCTTCTCTCCATCGAAGGCGATCCCGAATACGGGGCCTATCTCGCCGGCGAATGCACGACCTGCCACCGGGAAGGCGGCTCCGGCGAGGGTATCCCTTCGATAACCGGATGGCCGTCCGACGACTTCGTGATAGCCTTGCAGGCATACAAGCGCGGAAAGCGGGTGCATCCCGCCATGCAGCTTGTTGCCGGTCGCCTGTCGGATGAGGAGATAGCGGCACTGGCTGCGCATTTCCGCGATGCGGGAGACCAACCATGAACCGAAGGGAAGGCGTTATGAACCAGCGAAACGGAAACAACGGCCTCAGCCGGCGCCGCTTCCTTGCGACCACGGTCGCGGCCTCGGCGGCGCTGTCGGCGCCGGCAGCGCTTGGCCAGGGACGGCCCCGCGTCGTGGTCGTGGGCGGCGGCGCGGGCGGCGCTACGGCGGCGCGCTATATCGCCAGGGACTCGAAAGGCGCGGTGGATGTCACGCTCGTCGAGCCGACGCGCGCCTATTACAGCTGCTTCTTCTCGAACCTCTATATCGGCGGCTTCCGGGAATACGCGTCGATCGGGCACAGCTACGGCGCGCTTGCCGCGAGCCACGGGATCAATGTCGTGCACGACTGGGCGGTCTCCATCGACCGCGACAAACGCAGCGTGGGGCTCGCGGGCGGGGGCAGCCTTTCCTACGACCGCCTCGTGCTGTCGCCGGGTATAGACTTCAAGCCGGGGTCCGTGCCGGGGTGGGACCTGTCGCAGCAGAACCGCATGCCGCACGCCTACAAGGCCGGCTCGCAAACCCAGCTTCTCAGGGCGCAGATCGAGGCCATGCCTGAGGGCGGCGTCTATTGCATGGTCGCGCCGCCCAATCCCTTCCGTTGCCCGCCGGGCCCCTATGAGCGCATCTCGATGGTGGCCCATGTCCTGAAGCAGGCCAATCCGACGGCCAAGATCCTGATCGTCGATCCGAAGGCCAAGTTCTCCAAGCAGGGGCTGTTCGAGGATGGCTGGCAACGCCACTACGCCGGCATGATCGAGCGCATCGGCCCGGATTTCGGAGGCGACAAGGTCGAAGTGCGCCCCGGGGCGATGGAGGTCGTGATCGACGGCGAGGTCACGAAGGTGGATGCCTGCAATGTCATCCCCGCGCAGCAGGCCGGGCGCATTGCGGCGGTCGCCGGCATCACCAACGATGCGGGCTGGGCGCCGGTCGTCGCGCACACCATGCAGAGCCGCGCGGACGAGAATATCCATGTGCTGGGCGACGCCTCGCAGCAGGGCGACATGCCGAAATCGGGCTTCTCTGCCAACAGCCAGGCGAAGGTCTGCGCCATGGCCGTGCGCGGGGCGCTCACGGGATCGAAGGTGTTTGCGGCGCGCTTCTCCAACACCTGCTGGTCGCTGATCGGCACCGATGACGGCGTCAAGGTCGGCGCATCCTACGAGGCGACCGACGAGAAGATCGCCAAGACCGACGGCTTTATCTCCAAGACCGGAGAAACCGCCGAGGTCCGCAAGGCGACCTACAAGGAGTCGCTTGACTGGTACGCCGCCATTTCCGGGGACATGTTCGGCTGATCCCGGGGAGATAGCTTTACCAACGTTCGGCGAGGACCGCCCCGGCGGCCTTCGCCGAAGCCGCCATGGCGGCGAGCGCAAGCAGGGCGGCGAGGCTGGCCGTCGAGACGCCGGAAAGTCCGGCGCCGACCGTGCAGCCGCCCGCCAGCACGCCGCCCGCACCCATCATCACCGCGCCGGCAAGATAGCGGCCGGTCTGCCGGGGGCTTTCGAGGCTCTCCCAGCGAAACTGGCCGCCCGCAAGCGCCGCGGCCAGACTGCCGGCGATGACGCCCGCCGCAAGGCCCGTGCCGAAGCCGGCCGGTATGGAGGTTGCCGCCACGGTCCAGAACAGGGTCTCGGCCGTCGGTCCCGTGAACCCCATGGACTGGAGCGGAATCGGGTCGAAATCGTCCAGCAGCAGGAATCCCGTGCCGACCCAGCCGAGCGGCACCAGCAGCCCGATCGCGCCCGCCATCGCCATATGCGAGGCCGGCGCGCCGGATCGGAGCGCGAAGAGTGCCGCGGCAAGCGCCAGGCCGAGCGGCCACACCTCTCCGCCGGGCAGGGCCGCGAGTGTGGGCACGCCGCCGCCATAGACGGTCGCCGCACCGAGCGCCTCGCGCAGCGGCGCCAGCACCCCCTTCATCGCCGCATGGGCCGTCACCGCAAAGACGACCAGGACGAGCAGGGCGCGCAAATTGCCGCTGCCCGTGAGCACGGTGAGGCGTGAAACGCAGCCCCCGGCCAGCACCATGCCCGTCCCGAAGAGAGCGCCGCCGACCATGACGGAAACGACCGGGACGTCCGGCGCGAGAAACCGGTGAGCCTCGAAGGAAACGAGGTCCGCGGCAATCGCCAGCCGGGTTCCCGCTATCGCCGTAGCCAGCGCCATCGTCCAGGCGCCCAACGCCGGCAAGCAGTCGCGCCACCGGCCGACCAGACTCCGGCGCAGGCAGAAGGCGCTGCGCTGCGCCAGCGCGCCATAGACGCCGCCCAGCACCAGGCCCAGCATGACGGACGCGGCAAGCGGCGTCGTTTCCTCGAATCCCAGCGTCTCGAACATTGGGGGAAGCCGCCTCCTCCCGTTCGCGTTGCAAGGCTCAGCGCATCGTTAGCGCCTCGCGCACGGCGATATAGCGCGCGCTCCCGAAAACGACAGCGCCGCCGGGGCGGCCTCCGTTCAGGTCGGACGCCGCGCTAATCGTCGGCGTAGCCATTCTCCACCATCCAGTCGCGCATGATGAATTTCTGCGGCTTGCCGGTCACGGTCATCGGCAGCTCGTCAACGATGCGCACATGCTTCGGCACCTTGTAGTGCGCGATCCGGCCGGAGCAGAACGCGATCACGTCCTCGGGCCCCAGTGCGGCGCCTTCGCGGGCGACGACCCAGGCGCAGACCTGCTCGCCGAACCTCCTGTCCGGGATGCCGAACACCTGCGCCTCCCGGATATCGGGATGGCGGAAGAGATAGTCCTCGATCTCGCGCGGATAGACGTTCTCGCCGCCGCGGATGATCATGTCCTTGACCCGCCCGACGATGCAGCAGAAGCCTTCCTCGTCGAGCGTCGCCAGGTCGCCCGAGTGCATCCAGCCATCGATAATGCTCTCCCGGGTCCGCTCGTCGTCGTTCCAATAGCCGCGCATCACCGAGTAGCCGCGCGTGCACAGCTCTCCAGACTCGCCGACAGGGACAACGGCTCCGTCGGTGTCGACGATTTTCACCTCCAGATGTGGGTGGACGCGCCCGACTGTCGTCACACGCTTTTCGAGCGGATCGTCGACAAGGCTCTGGAACGACACGGGCGAGGTTTCCGTCATGCCATAGCAAATGGTGACTTCCGACATGTTCATCTCGTCGATCACCCGCTGCATCACCTCGATAGGGCAACTCGCGCCCGCCATGACGCCCGTTCTGAGCGAGGACAGGTCGTATCCGCCGCGCGCCGCCTCCTCGAGCATGGCGACGAACATGGTCGGCACGCCGTAAAGCGCCGTGCAGCGGGCCTCGGAAACCGCATACAGCGTCTCGGCCGCATCGAAGCCTTCGCCCGGGAACACCATCGCCGCGCCCTGCGTCACGCAGCCCAGCACCCCCATCACCATGCCGAAACAGTGGTAGAGCGGCACCGGAATGCACAAGGCGTCCCGCTCGGTCAGCCGGATCCGGCCGGTGACGAAACGCGCATTGTTGACGATGTTGCTGTGGGTAAGCGTGGCGCCCTTGGGCGATCCGGTAGTGCCGGAGGTGAACTGGATATTGATCGGGTCGTCCGGGCTGAGGCTCGCGGTCATGGCGTCCAGCCGCGACATCTCCGCCGGCCCTCCCAGCGCGACCGCATCGTCGAAACGGAATATCCCCGGCCCGGGATCGTCGCTCATCGCGATCACGGTTTCCAGGTGGGGCAATCTCGACGATTCGAGCTTGCCAGGCTCGCAGCCTTCGAGCTCGGGCGCGAGTTCGCGCAGCATGTCGATATAGCGGGACGACTTGAAGGCTTCGGCCGTGACGAGCGCCCTGCATTCGACCGCATTCAATGCGTATTCGAGCTCGACCGGGCGGTAGGCGGGGTTGATGTTGACGAGGATTGCGCCGAACCGTGCAGTCGCGAACTGCGTCAGGATCCACTCCAGCCGGTTGGGCGACCAGATGCCGACGCGGTCGCCTTTC
>MPNF01000125.1 GCA_002238885.1 Alphaproteobacteria bacterium bin95
ACCGCCAAAACTACGGCCCGACCGCCAACACCGCAAAGCAGACAGAGACCCGACGCCAGACGGGGCCCGTACCGCAATCGCACACCAGCCCCGGAAATCCCTCGACCGATCAATGTGCGAAAAATGCCTGGGCTCCTATCGAGCTAAACAGGAAGACAACAGCTGGCAAGGCTGCAACCCGTGACAGGGTTCCAGGTCTCATCGGCCCATTCGATTTCGGTTTTGTCAGCCATCTGCGGCGGGGCCTCTTCGGCGCCGGTGGGCCCAAAGACATGCTGCGGCTCTGGTGATCACCATGAGGCTGATGACAACAGACAGGGAGAAGACGAAGGGGTACGTGGCGATGAGTTCAGCGATGAGTTCGCTCACGGGTGGTGGGGGTTCCTTCGGCGGGGCCATGTAGCGGGCTCCGGCGCTCATGACTGGTCCGCGTCGTCGTGCGCGGGGAGAGCCTCGGAGCGGGCGCGGCTTCGCAGGGCCTCGACGAGCTCGTCACGCTGGCTGCGATCGATGAGCAGACACAGGCGAAGCAGCTTGAAACGAGAGATCGTTGTTCGGTGACAGGCGGGCAATGTAGAATCGGGAGCCGAACGAGGAGGAGAGCATGATGACGTCAGAGGAGCGTGACGACGATTTCTGGGTGTCCCCGTACGATGCGAGAGTCCGGATTGAGCGGGCAAAGGCGGCGCGGAGAGACCGGGATCTGAACGAGTTTTCCGCGAATGAAGTAGATTACGAGGAGCAACATCGTCGCGACTACTTCGAGGAAATCCAGGGTGAGATGGAAGGAACGATCCGGGAGGACGATCCGTTTGCGGAGCCGGATGAAAGTTCCCATGAACGCTGGGCGGCCATAAACGAGACTTGTTAGCGGGAAGACGCAACGCGTCGCCGTTGCTGGCCATGTCGATCCGCGTGCCTCTGAGAAGTGTCGCCGGCGCCAAGGGGAGCTTTCGGGGTGGGGGCATGACGCGCGCGAGAATGCTCATGACCGGTTTGTGTCCTGGCGTGCGGGGAGGGTCTCGGGGCCGGCGCGGTTTCGCAGGGCGTCGACCAGCTCGTCGCGCTGCCCGCGGTCGATCAGCAGACACAGACGATGCAGAGCCGTGACCTGGTCGTGCCGGGGAATGTTGGCCCAAGCGCTCTCAAGCTTGCCGAACTGCTGAGCCCGCGTCGGCTCGCGTGGCGGTTCGGGCGGGGTATCCTTCTGCAGTAGCGCGGATAGTCGCTCCGGGGGCTCGTCGGCTTCGCGAAGACGCTCGAGGGCGCGCTGCTGTTGTGCTTCCGAAAGCCCTGCCAGCCGGTAGAGATCGCCCTCGCGGCGCGCGATCGGGGTGTCCTCAAGCTCCTCCTGCAGTTCGGGCAAAATGCGTTTGCCAATGCGCAGTGCGCGTTCGACGGTAGCTTTGGAGAAAGAAGTCCGGTCCGCTGTTTCCTCGACGAACGAGGGAGACGAAAAATCAAGACCTAACCGTTCGGTTTTTGATTTCTCCCGATATTCGGCGCTCTTGCGGTCTCCGCCTTGTCGGGACTCCGGGTGCAGCTTTTTATGAAGTTCCTCGCGCTTGGCAACAAAGCGGCCGCGGGCGAGTGGTGAGAGCTCGGAGCGAATCAGGTTCTCGTCAACCTCGACCAGGGCGAGCTCGTCGGGGCTCGGGTCGTCGAGGACGAAGGCCTCGATTCGGCCCCATCCGAGACGCCTGGCAGCCTCGATCCGGTGTCTGCCGGCGACGAGCGCAAAGCCGCCGTTGTCCAGGGACCTCTCGTATTCGCCGGTCTCGGGATCGATTCCGAAATTGTGCCGGACCTGGATCGGGTTCTGAAGCCCGATCCGATTCATCGACTCTGCGAGCTGCTTGACGGCAGCCTCGTCGATGTCGCGCAGGCGCGGCCCGATGGAGATTTGTTCAAGGCCGATAGGCCAGGTGCTTCGCTGGCGGGCGGTGGAAGGATCGAGATGAGAGGCGCCGGCGGCTGCGGCAGGATTGCGGGTGCGCCAGTCCTCGAGGTGTTCGACGAGCGCGCTGCCGGTGATCTCCTTGTCCTTGCTCATGCGGCGGCCTTCAGCGCGCGGACCGGCCAGGCCAGCAGGGCGTCGCCGGCGGCGCGGAGTTCGGAAGCGGCGGCGCCGCGCGGCTCGGATTCGACAACGCCCTGCCCAGAGCGGGTAGAGCGCACGAAGGCGACGCGGTTGCGGATGGCTGCCGGCAGCAGCTGGACGCCCTGCCGGGAGAGGAGGTCCCGGGCTTCGGTCTCCCAGTGGGCGGCCCGCGTGGGCACGGCGTTCAGGACCGCGACGGCCGGCGTTTGGGCGAGTGCGGCGACGTCGAGGCTCGCGCGGATCGCGGTGAGGTCGAAAAGCGATTGCCGGCAGGGGACCACGACCAGGTTGGCATGGCGCGCGCCGGCGACGGGCCCGCCATCGGCGCCCATCGGGGTGTCGATCAGGATGAGATCCGAGCCCTTGGAGCGGGCGCGTTCGATCTCCCGGTCGAGACGGATATAGGGGCAGTGGCGCACTTCCGGCTCGGGGTCGGACCGGAGGTCGCCCCAGACGATGGCGGAACAGTTGGGGTCGCAGTCGAGGACGGTGACGCGGCGCCCGGCCAGGACGGCATAGGCCGCGACGTTGAGCGCCAACGTCGTCTTCCCGGCCCCGCCCTTCTGGCTGACAAAGGCGAGGATGTCGGGAGCGGTGACGGCTGTCGTCTGTGAAAGGTCAGTCATTGGTGCGCTCCTTTCCGGAGGCGTTGGGGGACGGGGCGCCGGCGTCTGCCGTAGCGGTCCGGTCCCGGGAATCGGGTGTGGAGGAAGCCGTCTTTGGCGCCCGCGTTTTTTGGATGCCTTCGAGCTCGGCTTGGACGGTGTCCAGGCGTACGAGGAGGCGCCTCAGCTCGCGGATATGCCAGTCGAGGGCAGCGAGCGACGGCTGGGTCCGGAGGCGGAAGCGCCGGCCTGCTTCTCGCCGGAGTGTTCTGGCTTCCGCGGATGTAAGCAGGCCGGCGTCGCACATCTCGCGGATGGTCTTGCGATTGTTGCGATAATCCTCCCGGTGTGTCTCCGCGAGACGATCGCGCTGCTGTTTGGCGAGGTCGATCCGCGCGGCAACATCGGCGAGCCGGGGGATGAATTCTGCCAGCGGCGAGAGGTCGATGCCCTGCTTCGGTCCGGAGCCAAGGGGATTGACCGGCTTCCAGGCGCCGGCGTCGCGGAGGCTCCGCGCATACCGGCGGGCGGTTCGCTCGGAGACGTCGAGATGTGCGGCCGCCGTGCGCATCGTCGCGAAGACGACGGGACGGCCACCCGGCCTCCATTCCTGGGCGGGGCATTCACCGATCCAGAGTTGGAGCAGCTGCGCCGGTCCGAAGGAGCCTGGAATCCCGACGCTGGCCGCGACACCGGGTTCTCTCAGAAGACCGAGGGCTCTACCTGGTTTGATTGCTTCTGCGAGGCCGGTCTCTGCCGGCATCGACGGATTACGCATGGTGCCTCTCCCTTCGGAAGGTGGACCGGCCGGTGTCGGTAAGGTCGCAGCGCCCGGAAGCGGTCTTGGGCGCGCGCTCTTCGCGGAGGCGCTGCAGCGCAGCTTCGACTGCCTCTATCCGGGCCAGCTCCCGTTTCTGCTCGCTGGTCTGGAATTCGAGGGTTTCGATAGAGCCCGAGCCCTTCGGCCGGTATCTGTCGGGGACGAAATATTCGCAGCAGGAGATACGGTCCCTGCGGAGTTCGTCGTGCGAGAGCAGCCCGGCTTTTAGCATCTGGCGGATGTGAGCCCGGGCTTCGCGCGAGGCGTCGCGCTGCTTGCGGGTCAACTCCCTCCGTTCGCGGCGAAGCGCAGTGAGGCGCTCCGAGATGGCGCGGAGCCGCGGGATGAATTCCGCGAGCGGTGAGAGGTCGACCCCCTGTGCGGGTCCGGAGCCCAGGGTGTTGATCGGTGTCCATGCGCCGACCTCGCGGAGGCTTTTCGCATATCGACGAGCAGTCCGTTCGGTGACGTCGAGGCGCGCAGCGGCCTCGTGCATCGTCGCGAAGACGACGGGCCGGCCACCCGCTTGCCAATCCGGGGCCTCGGTGCGTTGGAGCCAGAAGTAGAGCAACAGAGCGGGGCCGTACGAGTGTTCCGGGAGCCCGGCGGAGGCCGCGAGGCCGGGCGCGCGCAAGAACCAGAAGACCTCCATCGGATCGACGGTCGCTGACAGGCCCGGGTTGCCGGGGGCTTCGGGGTTCGAGAGGTCATGCATGGGACAGCTCCCTTCTGAAGGAATGCCTGCGTCCGTCGGGTTGCTCGCAGCGCCGGACGATTGCCTGCAGGGTCTGTGCGAGGTTGAGTTCGCCGAGCTGGTCGCGGCGGGACATTTCTGCGAGGTAGCGGCCCGGCGCGCGGATGGGCTGGTCCGTCTCCTGCTTCGCGGCCATGGCGGTGACGCAGAGAGCGGTCTTCGAAGCGCCCATGATCGAGCAGGCCTTGTCCCAGTCTTCGGGGCGCAGGCGAAGCGCCTTCAGGGAATCCCGGGCGGCCTGGACGAGAATGCCGGGGTCGCGGACAAGAGGCGTCTGTTTCGGGAGTTTGGCGCGAATGGCGCGGGGTAGGGCGGGCGTGAACTTCGCCCAGGTGAGCTCCGCGGCATCCTCGAGCACTGGCGCCTCGGCATGACGGCGCTCGGCGCGATCGCGCTCGATCGAGCAGTAGACGGCCCAGGCGGCGCGGACGAATTTGCAGTCGGGACCCTGCGCGTCGTTGGGTCCCCAATAGTCCGTGCCGAGCCAGTAACGCTGGGCGGCCTTGCCGACGTGCCATTTCCGGGAGAAGGGCTTTTCGGCTTGCCACCAGGCCCAGGCGGCGTCCCGGTCCTTGGGGTCGGGCAGCTCTTCCTTCGCCTCGTCAGCGGCCGGCGCCGGCGGAGGCGCGGCAGCAGGGTCCTGGGCTGCGGCCTCCTGCGGCGCAGTGGGCGGGGCCGATGAGTTTTCGTGGTGCAGGGCCTCGGGCGGTTGCGCGGGGTTGCCGGCAAGGCTCTCGGCGAGGCGCTGCCCGGCTGGCTGCCGGGCGGTCTCGGGCGAAGCAGGGGGTGCGGCTTGCGCGGTCGTTTGCGAGGTGGGTTCCGCCTTCGCGGCCTGCTCCCTCAAATCCGCGCTTTGCGCCTGTAAATACAGACCTACAGATTCACTGTAGTACTCAATTGGGCGCTGCAGAGATTCGCAGCCGAGGCTGCATGTTTTTGCGTCAGGGTCAGCCGGAGCGGATGCTGTGACAGGGTTTTCGAAGGGCCCGTCGGGAGTGGGAACGGCGCCGGCGTAGCAGGGCCAGGCGTCGGGGTCGAACAGCATGCGCGCGCCCCGGAGTTGCTGCAGCTCGCGTTCGACCGCGCGGACCTGGCGGCGTCGCTCTTCGAGGTCCTCGACCCGTCCATGGAGAGCTTCCAGGGAGGTCTTTCCGGCCTGGCGGCACCGACCGGGCAGGCGGGCATGAAGGGCGTCGCCCTCTTCGAGGGTCAGCATCCCGGACCAAAGGCCTTGGCGGATCCCGGTCCGGGCGTTCGAAGTCTCGGCGGAAAGGGCTTTGGCCGATCTGGCACATGCCTCTTGAGCTTTCGCTATCTCGGCGTCGAACTCGCGGAGCTTCGGGATGAGGAAGACGAGAGGAGCAAGGTCCTGTCCGTACGTCTTCTCGAGGATGATGCGGCCGTCTGCATCCCGCTCGCCCTGTCGGTGGAGATTGGCGGAGTCCCGGGGGACATACGCGCCAATCTGCCGCAGGGCATTTTCGCAGTCGCGGACCTTCCGAGGACACCAGTCGAGCTTCTCGGCGGTTTTGGAGACCGACGTCCAGACCAGGGGTCTGCTTCCGGCAAGCCAGTCCGATTCGCGGCTAAAGGAGAGCCAGAAGTCGAGCAGGGCGATGGCGGCGTCGCGGTTTTGAAGCAGGCCGGCGCTGGTGGCGACACCCGGGCGCTTTAGCAGGAACACCGCGTCCCTGGGGTGCATGCCGCCAGGCAGCCCGGCGAAGGCGTCGGCGGCGGACCGGACCCAGTCGAGTTCCGGGCGCTGCTTGCGCCTCCCCGATGGATTCGGAGAGGGGTTTCTTGCGGTCGAGTCGCGAGCGGTCAGCTCGGCGGATGGAAAGTGTCGTGATTCCATAATGTTGCGGATGGCCCGACAGCGGCGGCGAGAATCGCCGCGCCGCCAAATCGGCGCTTGACAAAAGTTCCGCGCTGACCAAATATCCGCTCACCTGTTGGGCGGTATTTGGTCTGGCGCAGAACTCGCGATTGCCGATTCGGGAGTATCGAAGCAAGGACGAAACGCTCTTCGAGAAGGCCGCTGGCTCCCACCAGCGGCCTTCTTTTTTTTGCGTCCTGACCCCTTGACCTCGACATAACGGGCGGATTACCGTCTCCCTACGAACATGCAGGTTCCCAAAAGAGTTGAATGCGCGGATGGCCTGAATGCATGTTCATGACCGCGGACACCGTCTATGTGAACGGCGGCGGCGGCTGGCGGTAAGGCCTCTACTGCCCGAAGCGGTTTTCGGGCTCGGCGGCAAAAGCTTCCTCCTCGGGCGTGGAAGGGCGCCCCAGCACCGCATTGCGGTGGGGGAAACGCCCGAAGCGGCGGATGACCTCGCGGTGCCTTCGGGTGTATTCGCGGCTGTCGGCGTTGCCCCAGGCGTCGAACAGGCGGACGACGAAGTCCTGATCGGCAAGTGCCTCGCTGTGTTCCAGCGGCATGTAGAGGAATGTGCGGAGCGCGGCCGGCACGGCCCGGTCGAAGCCGCGCGCAAGGGCGAAGCGGGAGAGCTCGCGGGCACGCAAGTCGCCGGCGAAGGCGCGCGCCGTTCCCCGGTAGATGTTGCGGGGGAACTGGTCGAGCAGCAGGATGAGCGCAAGGCAGTATCGCGGCCGCCAGCGCCAGTCGTCGAAGCCGCCGGCAAACGCCTCCTCGACGGCAGGTTCGAACCGGCGGCACAGTTCGTCGAATTCCGGTCCGCCCTGGAACCAGGCCTCGCGCGGCCAGCCGAAATCGGGCGCATCGGGCGGGCCGAACCAGAACTCGAGCACGGCCTCCGGTTCCGTCATCCGATCAACCCCTTCTCCTGCAGCAGGCGGTCTAGGCCGGCGGGGTCGCGCCATTCGATATTTACGGGCACGGTCTCCACTGCGCTGCGTATGTCCGGCGGCAGGCGCACGGCGTCCTTCTCAGTCGTGACGCATCGTGCGCCGAGCGCCGCTGCCTGCTCAAGGAGCGTCATCGCCTCCTCTGGCCGGTAGACGTGGTGGTCCGGAAAGGCACGGAAATCGACCAGCCGCGCGCCCAGCTCCTGCAGCGTTTCGGCGAATTTGGCCGGCCGCCCGATGCCGGCGAAGCCGAACACGGGCTCGCCCGCAAGCCGCTCGCTGCCCGGCGCCGGCATGAGACGCGCCTCGAGCCGGGGCAGGCCGTTCGGCAGGGCGCAACGGGGGGTGCCGATGACGACGAGCGCATCGGCCCGCGCATGGGCCGCTTCGGCGGGCTCGCGCAATGGTCCGGCCGGGAAGACGCGGCCATTGCCGTATCCGACCGCGCCGTCGGCCACCAGGAGCGCCACGTCCTTGGCGAGGCTGCTGTTCTGGAAGCCGTCGTCCATCACGACGATGCTGGCGCCCGCGTCGGCCGCGGCGAGTGCGCCGGCGGGGCGGTTGCGCGCAACCCAGGCCGGCGCGACGCGGGCAAGCAGCAGCGGTTCGTCGCCGACATCGCCCGCGC
>MPNF01000126.1 GCA_002238885.1 Alphaproteobacteria bacterium bin95
TCATCATCGGGCTGGTCACCGTGGTGTTCGGCAACACGGTTGAGGGCGTGGCGACGCCGCTCGGCGGCTTCGCCATCGGCGACTACAAGATGGCAAGCTACACGCTGGTGCTGATCTTCGCGGCCGCGCTGATGCTGGCTGCGATCTATGCGGGGCTGAGATTCACACGCTTCGGATTGATCGCGCGCTCGACCATGCAGAACCCGAACATGGCCGAGGCGCTGGGGGTCAACTCCAAGCTGGTCTATATGGCGACTTTCGGCATCGGCGCCGCGCTGACCGGCCTTGCAGGGGGCCTGCTCGCGCCGATCTCCGGGGTCGTGCCCAGCATGGGCATCTATTTCATCGGTCAGGCCTTCATCACCGTGGTGACGGGCGGCACCGCCATTGTCGCCGGCACGCTCAGCGCCTCGACCATGCTGGGCACGCTCAGCCAGAGCGTTACCTTCCTGTCCGGGCCGGTGTTCGGCGACGCCGCTCTGCTTCTCGTCGCGCTCATCCTCCTCCGGTTGCTCCCGCAGGGGATCACCGGGCGCATTTTCTCGCGCAGCCTCTGAGACGAGCGGGCCATGGCAGCATCCCGATACTGGCGCGGCGTTGCCCTGGTAGCGGCCCTTTTCCTGGCGATCCTGCTGTTCGTTCCGGCCCGGTTCGACCTCTTCGAGGTCCTGCAGATGACGCAGTATGTCGTGCTCGCGATCTATGCGCTCAGCCTGGCCTACATCTGGGGCTTCGGCGGTATCATCAGCTTCGGACAGGCCGGATTCTTCGGTCTCGGCGGCTACGCCTTCGCCGTAATCTCGATCAATATGGGCGACACTACGGTCCCCTTCCTCCTCACCATCGCGCTCTGCTTCACATTTGCGGCCGTTCTCGGCTACTTCATGTTCTACGGGCGGCTGAGCGACGTCTATCTCGGCGTCGTGACCCTGGTCGTGACCCTCATCATGTGGAAGCTGATAAACCACACGGCCGGCCCCGAATACGCCATCGGCGAGGCGCGGCTGGGCGGTTTCAACGGCATTCCCAGCATCCCCATCATGCGGGTGCCGTTCACGGACCGGGAAATGGACCCGGGGGAGATGTTCCAGTATTTCATGGGGCTGCTCATCTTCGTTTACCTGCTGCTCCATGTATTGATCCGCTCCAAGTTCGGCCGGATCGCCATCAGTATCCGCGAGAACGAAGTCCGGACCGGCCTGCTCGGCTACGATATCCGCCGCTACAAGCTGCTGGTGTTCAGCATCGGCGGCGCGCTGGGCGGCGCCTCGGGCGCGATGTGGGCGACCTACCAGACCTTCATCGACCCCAACGCCTTCAGCCTCGAGATGTCGGCCAAGTGCCTGATCTGGGTCATGGCCGGCGGCGTCGGCACGTTGATCGGCCCGATCGTGGGCGTCGTTGCCCTGCAATATCTCTCGCTGAAGCTCGGCGAAACGGCGTTCATCAACAATCTGGTGATCCTCGGCATCGTGCTGGTCCTGCTGGTGCTGCTCATGCCGCGCGGCATCGTTCCGACCGCGCACGACTGGCTGCGCAAGGGTCTGGCCCTTGTTCTTCGCCAGCCGTCGCGGGAGCGGGCGCAATGAGCCCCGCATCCGAACCTATCCTGGCCACATCGCATCTCACCATGCGGTTCGGCGGGGTTGTGGCGGTGGACAATGTCGATTTCAGCGTGGCCCAGGGCGAGTTGCGCTGCCTTATCGGGCCGAACGGAGCGGGCAAGAGCACCTTCTTCAAGTGCCTTACCGGACAGTTGCGGCCAAGCAGCGGCTCCATCCTGTTCGACGGCGAGCAAATAGGCGGCCGCCACACCCACGAAATCGTGGCGCGCGGCATCGGCATCAAGACCCAGGTGCCGAACCTGTTCGAAGGCCTGCCGGCCTACGAGAACATCAGCCTGGCGGCGGCCCGCACGAACCGTGCCGATGCTGCGGCGCGGGTCGCAGACGAAGTGCTCGAACTCATGCAGATACCGGAGATTGCCGGAGACACGGTCGGGACGCTCGCCCATGGTCAACGCCAGCTCGTCGAGCTTGCGATGGTGCTCGCCGGCCGGCCGCGCCTGGTGCTGCTCGACGAGCCGGCCGCGGGCATGGCAGGCGAGGAGCGCGCGCGCCTCGCAAGCGTCGTGCGGAACCTCGCCGGCGAGACGACGCTGATCGTCGTCGAGCATGACATGGACTTCATCAAGGACATCGCCAGCACGGTCACCGTGTTCCACCGCGGGCGCATCTTCATCGAGGGCCATGTCGAGGAGATCATGGCGCATTCCGAGGTCCAGGAGATTTATCTGGGAAAGGAAACGAATGCCGCTGCTTGAGATACGCGGCTTGCAGGCGACCTACGGGCCGGTCCCGGTCCTGCATGGAATCGAGCTCGATGTCGACGAGGGGGAGCTAGTCGGCATCCTCGGCCATAACGGCATGGGCAAGACCACCCTGCTGCGCGCGATCATGGGGTTCGTCAATGTCAGCGGCGGCAGCATTCGTTTCGACGGACGGGAAATTCGCCGGCTGCCGACCTGGCGTCGCGCCAGGCTCGGCATGGCGCTCGTGCCCCAGGGGCGGGAGATATTTCCCAATCTGACCGTACTCCAGAACATGCTCGTCGGCATTCCGCGCGGCGAGGAGCCCGGTGGGCGGGTCGAGGAAATTCTCGGCTATTTCCCGCGGCTGCGCGAATTGCTGGACCGGCGCGGCGGAGCGCTCAGCGGCGGAGAGCAGCAATTGCTCGCGCTCGCCCGCTGTCTCTGCGCCCGGCCGTCCCTGATCCTGCTGGACGAGCCGACCGAGGGCATCCAGCCCTCCATCATCCAGGAAATTGCTGCCGTCATGAGCGACCTGCGAGCGCAGCAGAAGCTGACGATCGTGCTCGTCGAGCAGAATCTGGACTTCATCGCCGCGCTGGCTGAGCGCGTGCTAATCCTGCAAAAGGGTGAAATCACCCGCCAGGTCGACAGCCGCGACCTGGGCAATGCCGAGATGATGAGCGCCTATACGGGCTTCAGCACACCGGCACGGTGACGTCGAGGGAGGAAGAAAATGCCAGTTCAGATGCCGACTGCGGAGCAGTTGCGCGATGTCGCGGACGAGATGGGCCTGTCGCTGAGCGAGGATGACGTCCAGTCCTTCCTCGGCCTCATCGCCGGAAGCATCGACGCATACAATGTCGTTGACGCTCTTCCCGACAACCTGCCGCGGGTCCGCTATCCACGCGTGCCCGGCTACCGGCCGGAGGGCGAGGAGAACAAGTACAACGCCTGGTACTACAAGACCCGCATCCAAGGCGCGGCAGGGGGCAAGCTCGAAGGCAAGACGGTCGCGCTCAAGGACAATGTGATGCTGGCCGGCGTGCCGATGATGAACGGCGCGGCCACGCTGGAAGGCTATGTGCCGGACGTCGACGCGACCATCGTCGAGCGGCTGCTGGACGCGGGCGCCACCATCGAGGGGAAGGCGCACTGCGAGAATTTCTGCCTCTCCGGCGGCAGCCACACCAATGCAACGGGCGCGGTCCACAACCCGCACCGGATGGGCTATTCCGCAGGCGGTTCGTCCTCGGGCTCCGCGGCCCTCATCGCCGCCGGGGAAGTGGACATGGCAGTCGGCGGCGACCAGGGCGGTTCGATCCGCATGCCGGCCGCCTATTGCGGGATTTACGGCATGAAGCCGACCCACGGGCTCGTTCCCTATACCGGGATCATGCCCATCGAGGTCTATGTGGACCACACCGGCCCGATGACGGGCAATGTCAGCGACAACGCGCTGATGCTGGAGGCCATCGCCGGCTCCGACGGGTTGGACCCGAGGCAATACGATGTCGAGACGCACCCCTATTCGGAAATGCTGGAAGGCGGCGTTGGGGGCATGAAGATCGGCGTGCTCAAGGAAGGCTTCGGGCACCCGAACTCGGAAGCCGATGTGGATGCGGCAAACCGCGCGGCAGCGGAAATTTTCGCGAAGATGGGCGCGGAAGTCCGGGAGGTCTCGGCCCCGATGCACGCCATCGGCGCCGCCATCTGGACCCCCATCGGCGTCGAGGGGCTGACCGGCACCATGATGTGGGGCGACGGCTACGGCCACAGCCGCCAGGACCTTTATGTGACGAGCCTGATGGACTTCCACCACCGGTGGCGGGACCGCGCGGACCAGATGTCCGAGACCACCAAGCTCTTCACCATGCTCGGCACCTATATCCGCAACCATTACGGCCTGCGCTACTACGGCAAGGGGGTCAACCTCTCGCGGCGCCTGGCGGCCGAATACGACAGGTTGCTGGACGAGTGCGACCTGCTGCTCCTGCCGACGGTGCCGCTCAAGGCCACACCGCTTCCGGGCCCCGACGCCACGCGCGAAGAATATGTGCAGCGCGCGCTGGAGATGATCGGCAATACCGCGCCCTTCGACATCACGCACCATCCGGCGATGTCGATCCCGTGCGGCATGGGCGACGGGCTTCCCATCGGCATGATGCTGGCCGGCAAGCGCTATAGCGAGGCCACCATCTACCGGGCCGCATACGCCTTCGAGCAGGCAGAGGACTGGAAGAGCCTCTGAACCGAAACGCCAACACGGAGGAACGGGCCGATGACACTTCAGGGTCCCAAGGCTTCGCAATTGCAGGATCTCGCCCGGTCCCTGGGCTTCGGCCTTACCGCTGAGGAAGCCGGGGAATACAGCGAGCTGCTGGCGCCGCTGGTCGCCATGGCCGACGCGCAGCAGAAAATGCCGGACTATCTGCCGGCGGTGAAATATCCGCGAACCCCCGGCTACCGGCCGGAGGGCGAGGAGAACAAATACAACGCCTGGTACTACAAGAGCCGGATCGAGGGCGCGTCCGAGGGCAAGCTGAAAGGCAAGACGGCCGCCCTCAAGGACAACATCATGCTGGCCGGCGTGCCGATGATGAACGGGACCTCGGTCCTCGAGGGCTATATTCCGGAGGTGGACGCGACGGTCGCGACGCGCCTGCTCGATGCCGGCGCGACGATCCTCGGCAAGGCGCATTGCGAGAACTACTGCCTCTCAGGCAGCAGCCACAGCAACGCGACCGGTCCGTGCCACAATCCCCACCGGATGGGCTACAGCGCCGGCGGCTCGTCTTCCGGCAGCGCGGCGCTGGTGGCGGCCGGCGAGGTCGACATGGCGGTCGGCGGCGACCAGGGCGGCTCCATTCGGATGCCGGCCTCGTTCTGCGGCATATACGGCATGAAGCCCACGCACGGCCTCGTGCCCTACACGGGCGTTCTCGGCATCGAAGCCGGTATCGACCATGTCGGGCCGATGACGGCCAACGTCGCCGACAACGCGCTCATGCTGGAGGCGATTGCAGGGCCCGACGGCATCGACGGGCGCCAGCGCGATGTCGTCACCCACCCCTATTCGGAGATGCTGGACGGCGGGGTTTCAGGCCTCAGGATCGCCGTGATCGAGGACGGGTTCGGCCATCCCGGTTCCGAGGCGGAGTCCGACGCCGTGGTCCGAGCCGCCTGCGCCAGGTTCAGCGAGCTCGGCGCCGAGGTCGAGACCATCTCATTCCCGCTGCATCGCGAGGCGGCGGTCATGTACATGCCGGCGCTGGCAGAGGGGCTCGCCCGGGAGATGATGCTCCAGGGCGGCGTGTTCTACGGCCTGCCGGGCATGTATGTCGGCGGAGCGCTCGAACGCAGCAACCGGTGGATGGAACGCGCGCACGAACTGCCGCCTACCGTCCGCGCCTTCACGCTGCTCGGGGCCTACTACATGGAGGCGCTGGAAGGGCGCGTCTATGCCAAGGGCATGAACCTGCAGCGCAAGGCGAAGGACGGCTTCGCGCGGCTGATGGAGAGCTACGACCTCCTGTTGATGCCGACCTGCCCGCTGGTCGCGCAAGCCTTCCCGGGGCCGGATGCCTCGATCACCGAATACTGCATGCACGCCTGGAACATGCTGGCCAACTGTCCGACCTACAACTTTACGGGCCAGCCTTCGATGTCGGTGCCCTGCGGCATGGTGGACGGCTTGCCGGTCGGCCTGATGATTACCGGGCGCTGGTGGGACGAACCGACCATCTACAGGGCCGCGGCGGCATTCGAGGCGAACTACGACTGGCGTTCTCTCTGATCCGGCCTGTTTCCGGGGCTTCGGCCCGATCGATCCCGTCTCGAACCTGGCCCGCATTTCCTGCCAGGGTCACGGTTCGCGCGGTGTCGTCGGGCCGTCAGGCTGAGTCCGCAGTCTTGAACGCCTCCCGGGCTTCGAGCCGGTCGGCATAGGCGGTAAGGTTCGGACATCCGCTGAAATCGCCGCCGAGACGGCGGGACATGATGACGGCATGACCGGTAATCGTGTCGGCGACGGTAAAGTCGCCCGCGAGGAACTCCCGCCCCTCCATATGCGCCTCGGCGGCGCCGAGCGTCCGGTTCAAGAGCTTCAACGAGCGCGCCGCGATTTCGGCGTTCCGACGCTCCGGCGGAAGCAGGATCGTCTCGACCACATAGTTGTTGATCGGCGGCATGATCATGCCTTCCGCATAGTTGAGCCATTGCAGGTAGGTTGCAAAATTCGCTGCGTCCGGGCCCGGGGCCAGTTCCGGCGCGTATTTTGCCCCCAGATACTGTGCGATGGCCGTGCTTTCCGTGATGGTCGTGTCGCCGTCGACCAGGGTCGGGACGCGGCCGTTCGGGTTGATCCTGGCGTATTCGGGGCCGCGCATTTCCTTCTGGCCGAGCGTGAACCGCACCAGGTCATACGTCTTGCCAATTTCCTCCAGGAGCCAGACCGTGCGAACTGCACGAGATCCGGGGGCAAAATATACCTTCATCTCTGTTTTCCTGTCTCACTCGGGTGACGCTGAAGCGACGGTCGGACCGACGATACGCCGCGCGAAGACTCCAATTCAACCGCTTGCGGCAGCGTCGAGGCGCAAGCGTGTAGCAGGAATAACGGCGATCGACGAGAGGTTCGCCGGGACCGCGCGCGGGTCGCCCGCGTCCGGACGCCAAGCGGCTGTACCGGGGTCCAGTTCAAGTTCCTGCCGCCGGGACGCTTGACCGGTGTAGCGCGGTTTCCTACGAAGCCGGGGACACGGCCCCGTAGCTCAGCTGGATAGAGCGACGGATTCCTAATCCGTAGGTCGCAGGTTCGAGTCCTGCCGGGGTCGCCAACAAAATCAAGGGTTTAGCCTACATTCGCCAAGCGCCCGAAACCGCCGTGTTACCACTGTGTTACCAAATCGGGCGCTTGCGGTCGGTTGCGGTCACTGCCACAATCCGCCTCGCGCCTGCCTGCCGGGCTCTTGCGGGAATCCTAAGCGAGCGTTTCCGCGTCGAGCGCGCATCCGGCCGGCAGGCGCACTAGCATCGGGAAGGGAAAACAAATGCGTACAATGATGATTGCCGTTGCCGCCTCTTTTTTGCTCGCGGCGTGTGGCGGCGGCGGCGGGAAAACTGCCATGACGCCACGGCCGACAGGGACCGGCCCGGCAGTTGTTGACACTGACATGGACGGCGTGGCGGACGCTCAAGACGCCTTCCCGAACGACGCCTCCGAAACGATGGATACGGACAGCGACGGCGTGGGCGACAATGCCGACGCCTTCCCGAACGACGCCTCCGAAACGATGGACACGGACAGCGACGGCGTGGGCGACAATGCCGACGCCTTCCCGAACGACGCCTCCGAAACGATGGACACGGACAGCGACGGCGTGGGCGACAATGCCGACGCCTTCCCGAACGACGCCTCCGAAACGA
>MPNF01000127.1 GCA_002238885.1 Alphaproteobacteria bacterium bin95
GACCGTAGGGCAGGGCTTTCGCCGGACAGGCGTCTGCGCAGCGCGTGCAGACGGCGCAGAACTTCGCCACGCCGAATTTGCGCGGCGCGTCATGGGCCAGCGGCAGGTCCGTGAAGATCTTGGAAAAGCGCAGGCGCGGGCCTGTCTCCGGGGTTATGACGAGTTGGTTGCGAGCATATTCGCCGAGACCGGCCTTCAGCGCATAGGGAATAGCGAGCGCAGTGTCGTTCATGGAGGCGACCGCGCGGTAGCCGAGCGCCCTGATATAGGCGGCAAGCTGCATGACGATTGCGGCTTCGTGGCTGTACTCCCGCCCGGTCGCAGCCCCGGCAAGCGCGGAGGGGTAGGTCGCGACAAGCCCCTCGTCCATCTCGTGCCCGAGCACGACGACATGCTCCAGCCCATCGGGCAGGCCCACCGGAGCCTCCGAGAAGTCCCGCACATCCACGCGCGACTCATAGGTCCAGCGCTCATCGTATTCGGTGATGCCGCACAGGCTTGCGCCGAAGAACCGGGCGACCTTCTTGATCTCCGCCGCCATCGCCGCCGGATCGTCAACCGGGAACTGCTCCGCGACGACAGGCGTGTCGTCCGAGATCGCTGCCTGGAAACCCTCTCGCCTGCCCTGCTCGACATGGCGGTTGGTAATCAGGTCGGAGATCAGCCAGGAGGCGTTCCGGAGCGCGAAATCCCGCTGGTTGAAACCGTCGCCCCGGCGCGCAGTGAAGTCCGCCCGGTATGAATTGAAGAAAGCGTCCGTTTCCTTCGTGCGCACCCGCTCGTCCCAGAACGCGCGCGTGAAGACATCGTCGATCTGCCGGAAAGGCGTGAAGTCCGCAGTCGTCTCGATTCCCGCCGCCGCATCGCTTTCACCGTGGCGTCTGCGCCAGCGAGCGCGGCGTTCTTCGAGGCTCTCCTCGTTTCCGGGCCAGCTCATCGATGCGAGACTACCGTTTTTCCAGCCCGGGCGTCAGTGGCCGGTCTTGCGAAACCCCTCTCCTTCCTCGTCGAGCGCTTCCGGCGGCCGCCCGAGCCATCGGCCCGCGACAGCGCGCCAGGTTGCGAGCCGGCCGAAATCGGGAGAGTCGGCGAGAGTGTCGTCATCGTTCAGGAAAGGGCTCGGGAAGAACAAGGTAAGGCCGTTCTCGCCCTTCCCGTTCCACATTTCGAAGCCCCAGGTGAGCGGCTTGGCGTCCCGGTCGAAGCCCCGGAATATCTCGGCCCGCGAGGGCCGGCGGTGAGCGCGCAGCTCCGGACCGGTCGGATTCGCCGGCGACCCCCGGTTCTCGCCGATACACAGGTGGAAGTGTCCGCCATTGCCGAACATCACCGTCAGGTAGCCATCGAAGAGGCTTATCCGTTTCGGCGCGCCCGGGCACTTCCACTCCCAGGCGGCGCCCTGGATCATCGGGCCGAGACGGATGTCCCGCCAGTGGTTCTCGAACAGGTCGCGGAGGAAGGCCTCCAGGAAGGCTTCTTCCAGCGGCAGTGCCCAGATTTCGCGCGCGAGCGTCCCGTTCTCGCGGGACTGCCGTTCGTCCGGTTCCGACGGAATCTCCCGGTCCGTGTCCGTTGCCGGGCCGGCCGTGGAAGGGTGGGGCCATGGGCGCATTTCTCGAAGTGGCGCTGCCGGCTTTCCTGCTGGTCTTCGCCGGGATGGCCGCGGCGCGCGCAGGCTGGATCGACGAGGCGGGCGCGAAGGGTCTGAACGCTTTCGTCTACTACCTTGCCATGCCGGCCGCGCTCTTTCGTGCGGCCTCGGAAGGCGCGCTGCTTCAGGGTTTCGACTGGCGCCTCGTGGCCGCCTATTTCGGTCCGACGCTGGTCCTGCTGGCGGCCGTCGAGGCGCTCGGGCGACGGAAACCGGCGGAGGAGCGGGCGCTCACCGGCATGGGCGCCTGTTTTTCCAACAATGTCTTTCTCGGCATGCCGGTGATCGTGGCGCATATGGGGTCGGCTGCGGCCGGGCCGATGACGGTGATCATCGCGGGCACCACGGTCCTGTTCATCGGCCTGCCCGTGCTGCGGATCGAGATGGCGAGAGGCAGTGGGGGAGCTGTGGCGGCCGCACTCGGGCGCGCGCTCGCCAATCCGCTCCTGGTCGCAATTGCGCTCGGCACGCTCTGGGCGTCGGTATCCTGGCGCCTGCCGGGGCCGGTCAGTGTAGCGGTGGACCTGCTGGCTGCGGCATCCGCGCCCGCCGCGCTTGCCGGGCTGGGCGCGGCGCTGGCGGGATACCGCATCGCCGGGGACCTCCGGGACAGCACGGCACTCTGCGGGCTCAAGCTGCTCGCGCATCCGGTCATGGTGTGGTTTGCGGCGGGCGCAGTCGGGCTCGGTGAGTTCGAACGGGCGGTCGCGGTGCTGGCGTCGGCCATGCCGGTCGGCGCCAATGTGTTCGTGCTGGCGCAGCATTACGGCATCTATGAGCGCCGGGCCTCGGCCGCAGTGGTGCTCTCGACTCTCGCCGCCATGCCCCTCGCCGCCCTGCTGATGACGGTCTTCCACCCGTGAGGCGGCCTCAGGCGCGCCGGCGGATGAGCCAGACGCCGATCATGGTCAGCGCAAAGCCGGGCCACATGGCTCCCGGCAGGTCCTCGCCGAGAAAGACCCATGCGAGCAGCGCGGTCACTCCGGGCGTCAGGTAGAAATTCGAGGCGGCCCGGCCTGCCTCTCCGTGGCGCAGCATGTAGAGCAGCAGGCCCATGGCGCCGAGCGAAACGCCGAAGGTGAGATAGGCGAGCGAGGCGACCATGCCCGGCGTCCAGACGGCGTGCGGCGCCTCGAACGCCCAGGTGAAAGCCCATGCCGTGGCCGCCGCCGCCGCGAGCTGCACGCAGTTGGCCCCGATGAGCGGCGCGTCCCGGCAGAAGCGCGCGTGGTAGAGCGTGCCGGCGGTGAGCGCCGCGATGGAGCCGATTGCCCAGGCGATGCCGGCCGGGCGGTCGAGGTCGAAGGCGCCGATGCCCGCGACCAGTGCAACGCCCCCCGTGCCCAGCAGGAAGCCCGCCCATTGCCGGCCCCGGAAGCGTTCGCCCAGCAGCGGCCCGGCAACCAGCGCGGTCGCGATCGGGTGAAGCGCGCCCATGAGCGCCATGGTCGCGCCCCGGATCTCCGTCATGGCGACATAGGCCGCGCCCAGATAGCAGGCATTGATGATTGCGCCCGACAGCCCGAGATGGACGATTTCCGCGACCGTCGGCCGCCAGTCCCTGATCAGGAAACCCGCCACCGCTGCCAGCACGGCCGCCGCAATGGTGAAACGGATCGCCAGGAAATAGAACGGCGTGATGTCGGGCAGTCCGGCGCGGACCGCGACGAAGGCGCCGCTCCAGATCAGGACGAAGAGGAACGGGGCGAAGCGGGTCAGCTTGCGCTGTCCTCGATCACCTCGCCGCCGAGTTCCTCGACGAAAGCATGGATTTCGGCTGCCGCTTCATCGATGCGCGCACGGTCCGCCCCGCGCACGACCAGCGCCACGCCGGTGCCCTTGTCGGTGTTGTAGAAGGGGTAGGAGCCGAGATCCAGCTCCGGGAAGCGCTGCTGCACAGCGCCCAGGCCTCTCGCCAGCACGCCTTCCACCAGCCGGGTCGAGATCGACCGGGAATGGATCACGGTACCGCGCCGGAGCGAAGGTTTCGCGGCCTCGAACATGGACTGCATGATCTGCGGCACGCCGGCGAACACGAACACGTTCTCCATGCGGAAGCCGGGTGCGATGGACAGGGAGTTGTCCACAAGTTCGGCGCCGACCGGTGTAATCGTCATGCGCTTGCGCGCCTCGGTGAACTCCTGGCCGCGCCGGTCGTACCATTCGGCCATCCGGCGGTAGCTCTCCGGGTGGTAGTGCCATTCGGCGTCGAAGGCGGCGGCGATGGATTCCGGCGTGATGTCGTCATGGGTCGGCCCGATGCCGCCCGTGGTGAACACATAGTCGAACCGGGCGCGGAGCGCGTTGACCGCCTCGACGATCTCCTCGCGGATGTCGGGCACGATGCGCACCTCCGCGAGCTGGATGCCGATCTCGTTCAGGCCGTTGCCGAGAAAGGCGATGTTCCTGTCCTGCGTGCGGCCCGAGAGGATCTCGTTGCCGATAATGCAGAGCGCGGCGGTAACCGTAGCGGCCATGGGGGCGGTCCTCGGCGGAGCGGGCCGGCGGAGGATAGCCCCGCCGGGCGCGCTCTTGAAGACGGCGCGGCGGTTGCACCGAAATGCTATGCTGGGTTCGGCCCCTGTACAACTGCACCCTCGGAGCCTCGATGCAACTGAAGCGCCAGCAGACCCGCCGCCGGGAAGACGAGATTGCGATCCATACGGACGACGACCTTGCCGCCATGCGCAGGGCCGGCCGGCTTGCGGCGGAGGTGCTGGACCATGTGACGCCGCATGTCGTACCCGGCGCGACGACGGAGAGCCTGAACACGCTCTGCCACGATTTCACGCTTGCGCACGGGGCTGTGCCCGCGCCGCTCAACTACAAGGGCTTCCCCAAGTCGATCTGCACCTCCATCAACCACGTCGTCTGCCATGGCATTCCCGGCCCGCGCCGGCTGCGCGACGGCGACATCCTCAATATCGACGTCACCGTCATCCTCGATGGCTGGTACGGCGATACCAGCCGCATGTTCCTGGTTGGCGACGGAGTTGGCGTAAAGGCGCGGCGGCTGGTCGCGGTAACCCATGAAGCGATGATGCGCGGCATTGAGGCAGTGCGGCCGGGCGCGCATCTCGGCGACATCGGCCATGCCATCCAGGCCTATGTGGAACCGATGGGATTTTCCGTGGTGCGGGATTTCTGCGGCCACGGACTCGGGCGGGAGTTCCACCAGCCGCCGAGCGTGCTGCATTTCGGCCGGCCGGGCGACGGCCCGATGCTGCGCGAGGGCATGTTTTTCACCATCGAGCCGATGATCAATGCGGGTCGCTTCCATGTGAAGATCCTGGCGGACAACTGGACCGCCGTCACGAAGGACAAGTCACTCTCGGCCCAGTTCGAGCACACGGTCGCGGTGGTGTCGGACGGTGTGGAGGTGCTGACCTACTCGCCGAAGGGATGGGACAGGCCGCCTTATGCGTGACGGACCTGCAAACGGGTCCGGAAGCGGGGTCGGGCCGCTTCTCAGTACGACTGTGCCCGCCGCGCAGGAGCAGGCCCGCGAGAACGACTCCGCGGTTCCGGGCGGCGATGAGCGAATCAGGAAACAGCGGCAGGGGCACAGGGAACGGCTTCGCCGGCATTTCCTGAAAAACCTGAATAACGAAGGCAGTATGAAGGACTACGAGCTGCTGGAATTACTACTGTTCGGCGCCTATTCCCGGCGCGACGTGCAGCAGCTTGCCAGGGACCTGATCCAGACCTTCGGATCGCTGAGCGGCGTGCTTGCCGCCGAGCCGGCGGCGCTGCTCAAGGTAAAGGATGTGGGCGAGGCGGCCGTCTCGGTCATCAAGGTCGCCGAGGCGCTCGGCGTCGAACTGGCCCGCAAGGGTGCCGTCAGCGGCGAGTTGCTGAACAATTACGACGCCGTGATCGCCTACTGCCGCGCCAGGATGGGCCGGCGGCCGGTGGAGGAGTTCCGCATCCTGTTCCTGGATAGCCGAAACCGCCTGCTTCGCGATGAACGCCAGACCACCGGCACGATCAATCATACCCCCGCCTATCCGCGCGAGGTCTGCAAGCGGGCGCTCGAAGTGGGGGCGTCTGCCGTCATCCTGGTGCACAACCATCCGAGCGGCGACCCGACACCGTCCGGGGCGGATATCGAGATCACCCGGCGCATCGAGGCGGCTGCGAAGCTGCTCGGCGTCGCTGTCCACGACCACCTCATCGTCACGCGCGGCGAGACGCTGAGCTTCAAGGCCAAAGGGCTGCTCTGAACGGGCCTTCAGCCGAGGAGGAGGCGCGAGGAGGAGCACGTTGAAGCAAGCGAGATGAGTTGTCTAAGGCACTCCATGACAAAACATGACGCATCCCGCGTCTCCCCCACCCCGGACACCCGAAAGGCGCTTCTCCCGTGACCGACGGTATTCGTTCAGGCCTCGCCCAGTATGGCGATGCCGGGCTTTCCTTCTTTCTGCGCAAGGCGTTCATCAAGGCGATGGGCTACTCCGACGAGGCCCTGGAACGCCCCATCGTCGCCATCACCGATACTTTCAGCGGCTATAACGGTTGCCACCGCACCGTGCCGGACCTGATTGCCGCCATCGAGCGCGGCGTCATGCATGCGGGCGGGCTGCCGATCCGCTTCCCGACGATCTCGATCCACGAGAGCTTCTCGCACCCGACCTCCATGTTCCTGCGCAACCTCATGGCGATGGACACGGAAGAGATGGTCCGCGCCCAGCCGATGGACGCCGTGGTGCTGATCGGCGGTTGCGACAAGACGGTGCCGGCGCTGCTGATGGGCGCCGCGAGCGCCGGCATTCCCGCCATCATGGAGGTGACGGGGCGGATGATGACCGGACATTTCCGGGGCGAGCGGCTCGGCGCCTGCACGGACTGCAGGCGGCTCTGGAGCCTCTACCGGGCGGGCGAGATGGACGATGCCGAGATCGAAGCGGCAGGCGGGCGGCTGATGCCGACGGCTGGCACCTGCATGGTGATGGGCACGGCGTCCAGCATGGCGCTGATGACGGAGACCGTCGGCATGATGCTGCCGGGCGGCGCGGCCATCCCGGCGGTCCATGCCGACCGGCTGCGCCATGCGGAAGCCACCGGCGCGCGCGCCGTGGCCCTGGCGGCGGAAGGGCTGACGCCCGACCGCATCATGACGCCGGCGGCGTTCGAGAACGCCTTCCGGATGCTGCTGGCGGTCGGCGGCTCGGCCAACGGGCTGATCCACATGACCGCGGTTGCCGGGCGTCTCGGCATCGAGGTGGACCTTGCCGCCATCGACCGGATGGGCGAGGAGACACCCGTGCTGGTGGACCTCAAGCCCTCCGGCCAGCACTACATGGAGGACCTGCACCGGGCAGGCGGCGCCGCGCCCATCCTGAAGGAACTCCGGGGGCTGCTGAACCTGGACACGCTGACGGTCACCGGGCGTACGCTCGGCGAGGAGATAGACAACGCGCCAACCGAAGTCGGCCAGACCGTCGTCCGCACGATGAGCGACCCGATCTGGCCGGAAGGCGGCCTCGCAGTGCTGCGCGGCACGCTCGCGCCGGACACGGCGGTCATCAAGCAGTCGGCGGCGAACCCGGAACTGCTGGTGCATGAGGGCCGGGCGGTGGTGTTCGACGGGCTGGAGGACCTGGCCGCGCGGATCGACGACCCGGACCTCGACGTGGCCGAAGACGATATCCTGGTGCTGCGCAATGCCGGACCTAGAGGCGCGCCCGGCATGCCGGAAGCGGGCTCGCTGCCGATCCCGAAGAAGCTTGCGGCCCGGGGCGTGCGCGACATGGTGCGCATATCCGACGCGCGCATGTCCGGCACCGCTTTCGGCACCATCGTGCTGCACTGCTGCCCGGAAGCGGCGGTCGGCGGGCCGCTGGCGCTGGTTCGCACGGGAGACCGCATCCGCCTCGACACGCCCGCGCGCCGTCTCGACCTGCTGGTCGACGACGCCGAGCTCGCCGCGCGGCGGGGCCGCCCGGGGGGGGGGGGGCGCGGGCGCCCGCCGGTCCACGCCGGCGCGGAGCGCGGCTATCTCAAGCTCTATCTGGAGACCGTGACCCAGGCGAACCGCGGCTGCGATTTCGACTTCATGGCGAAGGCGGGCGGCGGGAATA
>MPNF01000128.1 GCA_002238885.1 Alphaproteobacteria bacterium bin95
TCATCGTCGACGAAGCCGGACAGCTCAGCGTCCGGCACACTTCGGCGTTGCTCGATATCGCAGCCGCGACCGGCGCAAAGATCATCTGGGCCGGCGACACCAGCCAGCAACAGCCGATCGGCGCCGGGCCCGGATTGCGGCTTCTCCGCGACGCGATCGGCAGCGTCCAGGTCATCGCAATCCGCCGCCAGCGCGCGGACGCGGAGGACGTCCTCGTGCAGCTCGACGGCATGTCGCCCGACGAAGCCCGGCAATATCTGTCCACCGCCACGCGCGACGAACGCACCGAAATCGTCGGAAGATTCCGCGAAATGGACGACGCCCCCGAGATCACCCCGTGGCAGATCGAAGCCTCCGAAGCGCTGCGCGACGGCAAGGCCGACGAAGCCATTGCCGCGTATAACGACCGCGGCAGGTTCCACCTCGGCGAGGATCTCGACGGCACCCTCCGCCGCCTGGTCGAGGACTGGCAGCGCCACAAGACCGAGGCCCCCGAGGAATCCTCCCTCGTCATCGCGCGCACGCATGACGAGCTCGGCGCCCTCACCCCCGTGCTCCGCGAACTCACACTCTCGGACGAACAACGCGCACAGGAAGTCGCCATAACGGTCACCGCCGCGAGATCGACGAGCCGCCATCCGCAACCCAAGACCCTGCTCATCGCCCCGGGCGAGCGCCTCGTCATTCGCTCCAACGTGCGCGAGCTCGACCTCTACAACGGCGACCTCATCACGGTCGACAGTATCGAGACCCGCACCGACCCCGAGGGTCGCGAACACCACACGATCCACGCAACCACCGACAAGGGCAACCAGGTCAACTTCGAACCGGACGACATCCGCGACTGGGGTCATGAACGCGGCCTCTACGGCCTTCCCCGGTTCGACTATGGCTACGCCATGACCTTCAGCGCCGCCCAAGGCGCCACCGTGGACCAGGCCTTCGTGCTCGCCGACGACAAGCCAGCCCTCGAGACCATCTACCCGAGCCTCACCAGACACCGGGACAGGCTCGACATCTACGCCAACGCAGAACCGCTGCGCATCGCCGTCGCCGACGACCGCCCCGAATACGAGGACGAGAAGGAAGTCACGGACCAGGACATCCGCAACCATCTCGCCAAGGCCTGGTCGCGCTCCGAACAGAAGGAAGCGGCCGTCGACTATGTGCTCGGACCGGAAGAGAGGCCCGGCGCGCTCGAGAAAGTCCGGACCGACGACAGCCGCGACCCGAGCGTCCAGCCGTCCCCGAGCTACATGTCCACCCTTCACTGGCTCCGCTCACATCGCTCCGACGACCGCGAAACCCCGTTCATCGACAAGCTCATCGGGACGGCCCGGCAAGATGCCGCAAGCCGCAACCACTACGCTTCCTTCGCCGAGCTCGCGCGCAAGATCGACGAAGTCTACGCAGACTACCTCTCCGTTACAGAACAGGCCCGGGCGACCGCCGAGGCCGACAACCGGCCTCTCCCCAACGCGCTTCGCAGCCCCGAATATCTCGGCGCTCTTCGCCAGCACCAGGCGCTCCTTCCCGCAGCCCGGGAAGCCCTTGCCAGGATCAACAAGCTGCCCGAGCGCTACCAGGCCGCCGCGCGCGCCGGCCTCACCCGCGAGGGACTGCAGGACTGCATCCGCGACTGCCGCAGCAACGACCGCGCCTTCAGGGCCGCCGCCGGCGCGCCCGACCCCGCGAAGACAGCCACATGGCGCCATATCAAATCCCAATGGGACGGCATCAGCGACGCGGCCCGGATACGGGGGATCGAGCCCATACACGTGCCCGGATGGCGCAAGGCTGTCGACGACATGTCGGCTGCCCAGAAAGGCCGCACGATCCCCGAGCGCCACCAGCGATCGGCGAACGGCATCCTCGAAAGCCAGCGCACCGCCTACCGGTATGACCGGCAGGCGAAAGAGCTCGTCCAGACCATGACCGCGGTGCGCCAGGACATCGTGCAGCTGCAAAATGTCGGCCGCCAGCACGCCGGCGCCCCGATCGACTGGCACGGCATCGAGCAGCGCCGGCAGGATCTCCAGGACGCGTTCAACAGGCTTCCCCCGGACCGCGCCCTCGACCCCTATCTCGCGCACTATCACAAGGACGCCGACGAGGACCTCGCCGGCACCATGCTCTCCTGGATGAAGGACAACCTCCCCGTCATCCGCGAGCAGCAGCTCACACCGCCCGCCCGCGAAATCGCGGAGCTCGTCACGCAGGCGATCGAGCTGACCGGGGCCGTCAGCGACGCCGCCAGGGACGGCGGAACTCCGGCGCTTGCCGACAATCCCGCCCTTGCAGAACTCCGCCAGACCGCTTCCCGCCTCGATGCCGCCCTTGCCGCGGCCGTCCCCGATATCGACGCCGCACTTCGCAAGCACGATACCGACCTGGCCAGGGCCACCGACGTCAGCCAGCGCGTCAATGCCTACATCGAGCGCGCCGACACCGCCATCGACCAGCCGGTCGAGACCGTCGCGAAACACGTCAACGTCCTGGTCGAGCGCGTCCGGCAGGCCTCGGCCGATTTCAAGCCGTTCGCCAAAGACCCGATGTCCTATGAAGGCCCCATCCGTCATGAGGAGCTGCGCGACGCCGTTGCCGAACTCACGCAAGCCACCCGGCACCTTCCGCCACCCGACGAAATGGACGCCGCGTTCGCCAACATCGGCGCGGATGTCTCCACCAGCCGAATCCGGGGCCTTCTGGCGACCGTCGACATAGAACTTGGCTACGCCGACAAGGCCTACCAGCACGACGCCGAAGCGCTCAGCGCCTCCTACGACGAGGTGATGTCAATGGGCGATGACGACTGGTCGACCAACGAACTGCCAGCCTCCGCCTCGCAAGAAATCGAACCTCCGGAAATCCACCAGTCCGTCCCGCCACCGCCCCCAGACGACGATATCGAAGAGAAGCAACAACCCGCTCCCACCCAACAAAGAAGCCGCGGCCTCCGACTCTGACCGAATCACCCCGGAATACCGAGGCTCACCCCGCCAAGCCCGAGCGACCACCCCACGCTCAGGCCGACCGCCAACACCAATACCCGAACCGTCCACTCCTGCCACCGGAGCCTGGAGCGGATGCCCTTCATCGCCACCTCGAAATCCGCCCGGAAGGCACGAGCTTCCTTCGTCTCCCGCTGCTCCCTGGGCCCACCGCGATCTCCGTCGATCGATGCACGCTTCAAAGGCAGCTCCCTGTCGTCTCCCCGGGCCCCGAATATCCGGGCAAGGTCAACCAGCGCGCCTCCGAGAACACCGACCACCATCCTCTCATCCGGAGCCTGGTCCCCGTCCACAAAGCCCTGCAGGCTCTCCTGCATCCCGGCCACCTTCGCCCTCACGGCCTCTATGCGCTCTCCCAGCGTCCCGTCCGAGCCCAGCGCCTCGTCGATCGGCGAAACCTTTCCCTCCTCCCGGACCGTCGCCCGATCAAGCTCGGCGCAGACATGGCGGAGCTCTTCGACAATCTGCGCCGCATCCTCGCGTTCAAACTCGCGGCCCTCTTCCAATTCCCCGAACCGCGCCACCGCGCGCGCCAGGCGAAGTATCCCTTCCGCGGGTCCCGACCAGGCCGCCGCCACCTGCTCCCTCCCCGAGGACCCGGCCGACCTCAGGAAGAAGATCTGCAACGCATCGAACCTCGCGTCGCGCTCCCGGTCCGACTGGTCCAGCCACAACTTCATCGCCCTCATGAGCCGGTCCACGAGCTGGTCGAAGCGCCTCACGTCCAGCTTCGTCGCCGGCAGCGTCGCTTCTTCCTCCTGGTCAACCGGTGCGGCGCCGTTCCCCGCGAGCTGCTCCGCTTCCTGGTCGAAAGGCATCCGCAGATCATCCGGAAGAATCAGCCCGTCCGGACCGGAACCCTTGAAATCGCTCATCCAACCTTGTCCTTCAGAAAGCCCGGAACCAGCCTACTTGTTCCCCTGAATCCGCGCTATCCGCACAGCACACGCATAGCTGCCCGACCAGGCCGCGAATGCCGGTCGCCGACAGCCTTGACCCGGGCCAGAGGCCGAACATCCGCCCGCCTGCGACCCCGGGCGCGCTTCCCTCCCGGCCAAACCAGCAGCAATATCCAAGTGAGCCACTTATCCAGGCGCTACAGGGCAGATCCATGATCCCCCGCGACAAGAAACGCGTGAACGCCACGCTGGTCCCCGCCATGGTCGCTAAGCTCGACCGCCTGGCCCGCTACTGGGGCGTCCACCGTTCCACCGTCATCAGCGCCGCCCTGAACGCGGGCCTTCAAGACCTTGAAGCGCTGCGAACCAGGACCGGGGCCTCTCCCGACAGAGGCAAGGCGACCCTGAAGGATCTTGCCGCCACCCAGCTCGAGCTTCCGCTGCCCTCCCGGATCCCTCCGAGCCTTCAGGCCATTAACGTCGAAGCGGCCGGCACCGAATGCCGACCGCCACCGACGCCCGGCGCAGCTTCTCACGATCCCTCAAGATAGCAAACCACGGCCGAGACGCCCCTCCCGGCGTCACCTTGGCCGGACTGGTCCTCAACGGTCTACGCGGCGTCAACGCCCGCCTCGACGGTTTCGATTCCCGCTTGCGCGCTGTCGAAACCGGCCTCGCCGAGATCAAGGGGCAGCTCACAATCGTCCGCGACTATATCTCCGGCAGAAACGCCCGGGGCCAAGAAACGGCTGAAGCCGGAGCAGACGAATAGCGCCCGATAGTCCCGCCAGCCCTCCCGGATTCGACACGGAAACCGGCGTCCCTCCGCCGTTCCCAGCCCTCTTCAGTCCTCTTCGTCAACCCCGCCAAGAGGACTGAAACCGTCATCCACTATCCGCGGCTTGTAGATCTCACCCCATCGACGGTCACCCTCCCGAAAATGCGCAGCCCACTGCGGGAAGCATCCCTCAAGAATTACCCGCATGTCATCGCAGTCGTTATCCGCTCTGCGCACTTCCGGAAACCGCATGATCTGTTGCACCCCATAATGCAACGCCTCAGCGATCAGATACTGCCCTCGCGCGCTCTCCAGTTTCTCGCGAGGCGACATCCGCTCCCAGTTTACCGGCTCGTCCACCATCGCCAATTCACCCCACGGCCTTCCTCACCTCACCATACCAACGTTCGCAACCCCTGTCCGTCCACAACAATACCCACAGCTCCCAGCGTCTCCATCATCGACATCAGCTTCTCCAGGCCTCACCGCCTGCCCCTATCTCGCCGCATGACACAGAATTCGCACTCCGGCTAACTCCGGCCTCCAATCCGACAACCGCCAACACCGAGCGCGCCCCATGACCGAACATTATCTCCCGCACTACACGACCGGCAGGTCTGTCTGCTGCATCGCAGCCGCTCACCCGTCGCGAGCCGCAGCCCACCGTTGCGGCCGCCGCGAGGCCCGATTTCGCGGCGACGGCAGCGCCTTCGAGGTCATGACCCGGGACGAGCATGAAGCCCGCCTCACCCTCGTGCGCCGCCGCACGCGACAAGGCCTGCGGCTTCTGGTCGAGACCGTCCAGTTCCAACAGGCTGAAGGAGCCTGCGAAATCTCTGTTGCCCTTGCCCTCAACGGCGTTGCAGTCCAGGTCCAACGCATCGATCCGGACACCGGACGACTGAGGTTTGGCAGGAGATCAGAGAAGACTCCGACCCCATCGCCATGTAATTTCGTTTCGGAAAGGAGCCAGCCTCCTCATGCAAGCATTGAAACAGGATCGCCGCGCCGATTACCGGGACGTGTTGAATGCCCCCGCCCACATGGTCGCCGAGGTGATCGACGGCGCGCTGCACACGCATCCCCGGCCGGCCCCGCGCCATGCCTGGGCAAGCTCGGGGCTCGGAGCGCGGATCAATCCGCCGTTCAACTACGGCGACGGAGGCCCGGGCGGCTGGTGGATCGTCGACGAACCGGAGCTACACCTGGGCAAGGACATCCTTGTGCCCGATCTGGCCGGGTGGCGCCGTGAGCGGATGCCGGATTATCCCGAAACCGCCTGGTTCGAGATCGCGCCGGACTGGGCATGCGAGGTGCTCTCGCCCGGAACGCGCAAGATCGACCTGTATGAGAAGCGGCCGATCTACGCCCGTGAAGGCGTCGCCCATCTCTGGTTCGTCGATCCCCTCGCCCGCGGTCTGGAAGCCTTCGAGCTCCGGGACGGCCAGTGGCTGCTGATCGCATCGCTCAAGGACGACGACGCCGTAAACGTCCCCCCCTTCGAAGCGATCACGTTCAGCCTTGCAGACCTCTGGCCCGACAATCCCCCAGGGAAGTGATTTAACGATCCAGCTCACCACCCCTTACCGCCAGCTCCGGGACACCTACGAAGCCGAAACGTCCGACTGCGCCGTCGACGAGGCAATCGCCATCAATGAGTGCACCTTCACGAAAGACGGCAAGTGCTTCCGCTAACCTCCTCCGACAACAGCCCCCTCAACGGCGTCGCAGTCCAAGTACGATGCATCGATCCGGCCACCGGGCAACAGCAGATTTGGCAGGAGACCCGGGAGCACGCCGGCCCCCTCGGCTTATATGTCCGCTTCCCAACTATCCAGAAATACGCCGAACGCCGCAACGCTATTTGGTAACCCATCCCACAACCTTTCAATTACCCACATTATTGATTTGCAATGCGGCACCAAGTGCGATGTCGTTCAACCGGGAGAGACCGCGCCACATGACGATGTTGCCTGGGGGCGGATCCTTGGCCCGGGCGAGATAGCCGCCGAGCCTGGCGATCTTGATGAGATAGAGCGAGAGCGTCCTGGCCGGCGAAGGATCGGCGGCAGGATCCGGGATCAGGTGATCGAGCACCTTGATTTCGATTTCAGTCAGCACGAGAGCCGGTTCGAGGTCTGGCTCGGTCCGATTGAGCATCGTCAACCAGAACACGCGCCAGCTCAGGATGCAGAACACTGCGAGCAACCTGACCAGCCTCTCGGCGGTTCGCAGCCGCGCCTGTTCGGCCCGGCAGCCCGATTTCAGGATCTTGTGGAAGACCTCGATCTTCCAGCGCATGGCATACCAGCGCAGCTTCTCCACCGCGTCATCGTGACTGTCGACCGGCAGGTCAGTGATCAGCTTCCAGTCGATACGGGGGCGGCCCGCCGGCTCCTGCGGCTCACGGGCATGCAACAGGGTGAGGACGAGCGTCGGATAGCGTTTCTGTTTGCCGATCGGAGGCCGGACCGTCATGCGGCGGTATGTGACCTCGACCTGCGCGATGCCGGGTCTGCCCTTGTCGTCGCGGACGGCGACCCGGTGCAGCCCCTGGACCTTCACCTCGGCCATCGCGTCGGACACCTTGTGGGACCCATCGCCGGCGAGCCGGTCGACACAGCGCCTGATGAGGAAATGGGTGTCCAGTTCCCGGGCCAGGCAGAACAACTCCCAGATGTCGCCCTCGCGGTCTGCGATGTGAACGCAGCGCGCCGCCTCGCCAAGCAGTTCTGTGGACTGGCGCAGATTGGCCAGCCAGCGCATGCTCTCCTTGCCCTCGATCGGCACGCGCGTCGGATTGACCTTCCTCTTGAGCGCCGCCGTGCCCTTGAACTTCTTGCGGTTCCAGAACTTGATCGCAGCAATTCCCAGAGGAAGCCCATCGGTCGTCACCGCCAGGCTCGAATGCATCAGCAGACCGCAGACCGTGTGTATGCGGTCGCGACCGAACTTGTCCTTGCCGCTGCTCACCTTTGTCGTGAAGCCCACCG
>MPNF01000129.1 GCA_002238885.1 Alphaproteobacteria bacterium bin95
TGCGAGCTCTATCTCGGCCTCATCCACCATGACGACCGCGAGGGCGACCGGCGCCGCATTGCGGCTGCGGAAGAAACGGTGGCGACCTTCGGCATCGCCACCGAATGCGGCTGGGGCCGAGGCGACCCGGCCCGCGCCCCCGGCCTGCTCGACAGCCACCGCATCGCGCTGGCGGGGGAGTGAAGCAGGCCGGACAGGAGGCTGCTATGAACCGCCACTGCCCCCTGCCCGCCCAATCTCCTCTTTGAGCGAGCGGATTTCGGCGCGAAGGCCTTCCAGTTCCGTTGCGAGGAAGGAGGCTTCGGCTTCCGTCACCTGCCTGAGCACCGTCTCGGTCTCTTCCCGATCGGCCGTGTGCAGTGTCTGCATGGCATCGACGATGACGGCGATGAAGAGGTTCAGGACCGCGAAGCTCGTCAGCAGGATGAAGGGCACGAAGAAGGCCCAGGCCCAGTCGAAGGTCTCCATCACCGGGCGCACGATGCCCATGGACCAGCTCTCCAGGGTCATGATCTGGAAGAGCGAATACATGGACGCGCCGATGCTGCCGAACCATTCCGGGAACTCGGTGCCGAACATCCGCGTCGCCATCACCGCGCCCACATAGAACACCAGCAGCAGCAGGCTGGAGATCGAGCCGAGGCCCGGAATGGCGTGCAGCAGCGCTTCCACCACCTTGCGCATCTGCGGCACGACGGAGACCAGCCTCAGCACGCGCAGGATGCGCAGCGCGCGCAGCACGGAGAGGTTACCGGTCGCCGGAATGAGCGTGACTCCGATCACGGCGAAATCGAACAGGTTCCAGCCGCGCTTGAAGAAGGCCGGCCCCTGGGCCAGCAGCCGGGCTGCAATTTCTACGACGAAGACCGCGACGATGGCCTTGTCGAGCCAGCCGAGCCAGGGCGACAGTGCCTCGTCTATCGTCGCCGAGGTCTCCAGGCCGAGCGTCACCGCGTTGACGACGATCAGCACCGTGACGAACCGTTCCGTCTTCGGCGAGCACACAAACCCGTTCAACCGCTCGCGCCAAACCGCCATAGCCGCCTCCCCTGCCGGACCCGTGGGCTGATAGTCGCGGCCGACAGCAGGGCGCAAGCGGTTGCGGCGGCGGCCCCTTGCGGCTATCCGGCGCGCTTATGGCCGCCGTCCTGCCCGCCCTGCTTGCAACCCTTGCGATGCAGGCCATCGTCGTCATCGCTTCGCTCATCGTGCCGATCACGGTGCAGGAGAGCGCGCAGACGCTCGGCGTCGATCCGGCGCTCGTCGGCTACTACACGATGGTGTTGTGGCTCGGCGGCATGGCCTCCACCCTGTTCTCGGGAGGGCTGATCCGCCGTTACGGCGCGCTGCGCGTCTGCCAGGCGACACTGGCCATCGCCGCAGCCGGCGCGCTGCTGACCGGCGTGGCGAGCATCGCCGCCTTCGCGTTGGCAGGCTTCCTGATCGGCGTGGCCTACGGGCCGGCCAACCCTGCGGGCTCCCACCTGCTTGCGCGGCTTTCCCCGGCGCATCTGCGCGGGCGGGTGTTCTCGGTCAAGCAGACCAGCGTGCCCGTGGGCGCCACGATTGCCGGGCTGCTGGTGCCGGTCATCGCGAACGCCTGGGGCTGGCAGGCCGCCGGCCCGGCGATTGCGCTGCTCTGCATTGCGGCAATGGTCGCCGTCCAGCCGTGGCGCGCACGCCTCGACGAAGACCGGGACCCCTCGGCGCCTGCCTTTGCCGCGCATCCCCTGGCGGCGATCCGCCAGGTCTGGGCGCTGCCAGCCTTGCGCCGCACCGTGCTCGCCTCCGCCGTCTTCTCCATGGGGCAGTTCTGCTTCACGGCGTTCTTCGTCACTTTTGCGATGCAGCGCGCCGGTTTCGACCTCGCCGAGGCGGGCTCGCTGTTCTCCGTCGGTTTCCTGGCCGGCATCGCTGCCCGTATCGGCTGGGGATGGGTAGCGGATGCGACCTCAAGCCGCGCTGCGCTGGCCGTGCTCGGCGTCGCCATGGCAGCGACCGCGCTGATCGCAACGGCGCTCGACCCCGGCTGGTCGTGGCTTGCGGTCGCTGCGCTGTCGGCGGCTTTCGGCGCAACGGCCGTCGGCTGGAACGGGGTCTATCTGGCCGAAGTTGCCCGGCTTGCCCCCGGCGGCGATGTCGGCGCGGCAACCGGCGGGGCGATGTTCTTCACGCTCAGCGGCTCCGCCTTCGGCCCGGCGCTGTTCGGGGCCGTCGCGGGCGCCTCCGGCTACAGCGCCGCATTCGTGCTGATGGCGGTCGTGACGGGCGCGGCGGGGCTGTGGGTGGCACTCGGAAAAGACCCCGCGTGATTCCCCTTGCGCGCGCGGCGAACGGGCGTATTTTGTCGCGCCTTGCCGCGCCCAGCGCCGCAATCCATCGCAAGCTTCAGGAGGACGCCTTTGGCACAGACGTCTGCCGCCATTTCGGATGACGCGGTGACCGCCCGCCTGTTTCCCCGCGAACAGCCGGCGGTCAAGGATTACTATGTCGAGCGGGACGGCCTGCGCTACGCAGGCACGCACCTCCTGGTGGATTTGTGGGGCGCCAGGGACCTCGACGATCCGGCGGCAATCGACCGGACATTGCGCGCTTGCGCCGATGCGTCGGGCGCGACCGTGCTGGGCGGAGATTTCCACCGTTTCCAGCCGAACGGCGTTTCCGGCATGCTGCTGCTGGCAGAATCCCATATCTCGATCCACACTTGGCCCGAGCGCGGGTTCGCGGCGCTTGACCTGTTCATGTGCGGGGAGTGCGACCCCTATGCGGGCATCGAAGTGCTGAAAAGGGCCTTCGAACCCGAACAGATAACCCTGACGGAACACAAGCGGGGCATGATTCCGTGACTGCGGGGGGCTGGTTCGAGGAAGCCATCCACGCCCACGCGACGCAGAAGCTCGAAATCACGCAAGTCCTCTACAGCTCCGATACGGACCTGCAGAAAATCGTCATCTTCGAGAACCCGACCTTCGGGCGGGTGATGACGCTCGACGATGTGGTGCAGGTCACCGAGGGCGATGAGTTCATCTATCACGAGATGATGGCGCATGTGCCGATCCTGGCGCATGGCGCGGTGCGCGACGTGCTGATCGTCGGCGGCGGCGACGGCGGGCTCCTCGAAGAAGTGCTGAAGCACCCGGTCGAGCGCGCCACCATGGTGGAGATCGACCGGGGGGTGGTGGATCTTGCCCGGGAATATCTGCCCTCGATCTGCAAGGGCGCGTTCGACGATCCGCGCACGGACCTCGTCATTGCCGACGGCGCGCGGTTCGTGGCGGAGACCGAGGCGCGCTACGATGTCGTCCTGATCGATTCGACCGACCCCATCGGACCCGGCGAGGTCCTGTTCCAGCGCGACTTCTACGCGGGCTGCAAGCGCTGCCTGAAGCCGGGCGGGATACTGGTGACGCAGAACGGCGTTGCCTTCGTGCAGGGCGAGGAACTCACCTCATCATGGCGCCATTTCAGGGCGCTGTTCGCCGATCCCGCCGCCTATGCGGTCGCGGTGCCGACCTATATCTGGGGCTTCATGGCGCTCGGCTGGGCCAGCGACGAGCCGGACCATCGCCGCAGGCCGCTCAGCATTATCGAGGAGCGTTACGCTGCGGCCGGCCTGGATACGCGCTATTACAATCCGGACATCCATATCGGCGCCTTTGCGCTGCCGACCTACATGAAGGAGTTGATGCAGTGACCGCCCGTGCCGAGACATTGCCGATAGAAATCGTTCCGACGGGCTTTGCACTGGGCGCCGAGATACGGGGCATCGATGTGCGCCGGAAGCTGTCGGCGGAGGTGGGCGAGGCGCTGCGGGAAGCGTGGAAGCAGCATCTGGTGCTGCTGTTCCGGGGCCAGACGGGCCTGAACGACGAGGAGCTGATCGCCTTCACCCGAGTCTTCGGGCCTCTGCAGGACGCGCCCAACAGCGAGGTGACAGCCGGCTTCGGTTCGTTCAGCGATGTGCCGCCGGAAGTGACAATCATCTCCAATATCGAGGTGGACGGAAAGCAGATCGGCGCGCTGGGCGCAGGCGAAGCGGACTGGCACACCGACATGTCGTTTATCGACGAGCCGCCCGCCGGCTCCTGCCTCTACGCCATCGAGATTCCGCCCGCAGGCGGCAATACCTCCTTCACCAACATGCACCGCGCCCTCGATACGCTCGAGGAGGAAACGGTGAGCGCGGTGAAGGACGCCCGGTGCGTTCACGACGAGTCGCTGACCTCAACCGGCGCGCAGCGGCAGGGCGTCCCTCCGGTTACCGATGTGCGCGAGACGCCGGGAGCCCGCCATCCCGTGCTGCGCACCCACCCCGACACGGGGCGCAAGGCGCTGTTCCTCGGGCGGCGCCGCAACGCCTGGCTGATTGACTTCGATGTCGAGGAAAGCGAGCGCCTGCTGGACCGGCTCTGGACGCATGCGGCCGACGAGAGCCATGTGTGGGAACACCGCTGGCGCGAGGGCGATATCGTGCTCTGGGACAACCGCGCCGTCATGCACCGCCGAGAGCCGTTCGCCCCCACGACTCGCCGCCTGATGCACCGCACCCAGGTCGCGGGCGGGCGGCCCTACTGATCGCTGCGGCGGGCTGCCGACCGCGGCCGGAACACTCCCTGTCCAAGGCTATTCGAAGACCGCAGGCGAAGCCGGCTGCACTTCGCCTTGCACACAGTCAGCGGCGGGCCTAAGAGGGGCCGCCATGCAGATATATCTGCCGGTTGCCGAGCTTTCGGTCGACGTCTTTCTGTTGCTGGGGATGGGCGCCGGAGTCGGCGTTTTGTCCGGCCTGTTCGGGGTCGGCGGCGGCTTCTTGATGACACCGCTCCTGATCTTCATCGGCATTCCGCCGGCAGTCGCCGTGGCGAGCGAAGCGAATCAGCTCGTCGCGACCTCGGTTTCCGGTGTGCTGGCCCATTGGCGGCGCGGCGGCGTCGATTTCAAGATGGGCATGGTGCTGCTGACCGGCGGCGTGCTGGGTTCGGGCTTGGGTGTGTGGCTGTTCAAGCTGCTGCGCGGCCTCGGGCAGATCGATCTGGCGATTTCGCTCTGTTACGTCGTGTTCCTCGGCATCGTCGGCGCGCTGATGATGTCGGAGAGCCTTCGCGCCCTGTTGCGCAAGCGCAAGGGCGTGGCCCGGCGCGGCAAGCTGCACCGCCACACTTGGATCCATGGCCTGCCGCTCAAGATGCGGTTCCAGAAGTCGCGCCTCTATATCAGCGCCGTCATGCCGTTCCTGATCGGCCTGCTGGTCGGCCTGCTGGCGGCGATCATGGGCGTCGGCGGCGGGTTCATCATGGTACCGGCGATGATCTACCTGCTCGGCATGCCGACCGCCATGGTCGCCGGCACCTCGCTGTTCCAGATCCTGTTCGTGGTCTCGACGGTGACCCTGCTCCAGTCGGCCGCCAACCAGACGGTCGATGTAATCCTGGCGCTGCTGCTGCTGGCGGGCTCCGTCGTCGGCGTGCAGGTGGGCTCCCGCCTGGGCGCCCGGCTGCCGAGCGAGCAGTTCCGGGTGCTGCTGGCCGCGCTGGTGCTGGCCGTGTGCCTCAAGTTGCTCTTCGATCTGGTGACGCGGCCGGACGACCTGTTTTCGCTGCAGCCGGGCATCCTTTGATGCGCGCGCTCGTCACGGTCCTGCTGCTTGCCGCCGCCACGCCCGCGTCTGCTGCGCAGTTTGTGGTCGATGTTTCGGAGCGAACCGTCGCCATCACTGCCGGGTTCACCGGAGCCGAGCTCGTCGTTTTCGGGACGGCGGCCGAGCAGCAGGGATCGGCCGCGGAAGAGCACGGTGTGATCGTCGTGATTCGCGGGCCGGAACAACCGACGACGGTTCGCCGCAAGGAACGCAATTTCGGGGTCTGGGCCAATCATGGCGGCGTAGCCTTCCCGGAGGCGCCCGCCTTCGTGTGGGTCGCCGCCAGCGAAGCATTCGTCGAACAACCGCTGAGGGAGGTTCTGGACCGGTACAAGATCGGACAGGACTTTCTGGCTCCGGAGCCGGCGGCCGCCGATGTCGAGGCGTTGGACACCTTTCAGGAAGCGCTGGTGCGGCGCAAGCAGATAAACGGCCTCTACTCGGCCGCGTTCGGGCATGTCGAGTTCCTGGGCGAGCACCTCTTCCGCACGGGCGTCGTTTTTCCGGCCAACGTTCCCGTGGGCAGCTACCGGATCGAAGTCTTCGAGGTGCGCGGCGCCAATGTGGTCAATGCAACGGCCAGCGCGCTGCACATACGCAAAGCCGGGCTCGAAGCGGCTGTTTTCCGCTTCGCGCACGACTTCCCGATCCTGCACGGTCTCGTTGCCATCCTGCTCGCCTTGATGGCAGGATGGCTCGCAGGCGCTGTCGCGCGGAGAGCCTGAGTCCTTGACCGAACTGCCTTCCCCCTCGACGCGCACCCTTCTCTGCGTTGTCGACGAGAGCGACGAACTGCCGGTGGCGTTGACATTCGCGGCGCTGCGCTCCCGGCGTACGGGCAGCCATGTCGGCCTGCTCTACGTCATCGACACGCCTGCGGACTTCCAGCACTGGTCTGCCGTCGGCGAGTTGATGCGCGAGGAAGCACGCGAACACGCCGAAACGGTCATTCTACAGGCGGCGGCGCAGGTTCAGCGCCTTTCCGGCAGAGTGCCTTCGCTGGCGGTCCGGGAAGGCGACAAGGTGGATGAGACGATACTGGCGTGCGAGGAGGACCCCTCGGTCGCCTTCCTGATCCTCGCTTCCGACACGGGCCCCAAGGGGCCGGGGCCGCTGATCTCGTCGCTGACCGGGAAATCCGTCGGCCGCCTGCAAGTTCCGGTGGTCATCCTGCCGGGCAATCTCTCCGAAGAAGAAATAACCCGTTTCGCCTGAAGGAGACGAGCTTCCATGCAGCTCGAAGACCTTTCCGGCCCGCCCGAACAGCTATGCGAGGCGCGGTGCCGGGAGCGCCCCGCGCCGGCCTTGACAACCCATCCCGCTAATTGGATGTATGGCCCTTGGGGGCGGATCGATATCATCGCTCGGCGCGTCGAACGGAACAGGCTGACATCGGGGCAATCGCGTGTTCACCAGTAATCCCTTCGCCGTGCTTGCGGCATCCGAATTCGTATCACCCGGCGTCATTCAGACCTACGTCGTCATCATGATCCTGCTGGTCGCGGGCGGCACCCTGTTCGACATCTGGCACAAGGGAAGCGCCACCTATTTCTTCCGCAGCTGGCGGAAGTCGCGGGACAAGGGGACGCGCCGCGTCGGCGGCGGGGAAATGTCGGCGCTCGCGGTCCGGACCGCCTTGTCGGAGGGCCTGACATCCGCCGAATTCGGCCCGGGCCGCCGCCGGGTTGCCCACCTGCTGACGATGTACGGTTTCCTGGCATACGTCATCGCCACGGTCATCATGGTGTTCTGTTACCCGACGACCGCCACGCCGACGCCCCCCATCCTGCCCCAGCTGTGGATCGTCGGGGCCTTGCTGGTCTGCGTCGGCGGCTACTGGTTCTGGTTCTTCATTCGCGTCGATGTGGCTGCCGAGGGCCATACGCCGTTCCGGGTGGTGCGCGCCGACCTGTTCATCCTCTCGCTTCTCGCCAGCACGACGCTGGGACTGATCTGGGCCGGCCTGCAGGCGGCGGAGAGTTCGTGGACGACCGTGTTCCTGGGCCTTTACCTCATCGCCACGACGGTGCTGTTCGGGTC
>MPNF01000130.1 GCA_002238885.1 Alphaproteobacteria bacterium bin95
ACATCGACAATCGCTTCTCAAGGAGGATGACCGATGACGGCATTCGATTTCTCCCCTCTCCTGCGGTCCACCATCGGCTTCGAACGGCTGATGAAGAACTTCGACCGCGTCATGAACGCCGACGCGACGGCGGAGCACTATCCGCCCTGCAACATCGTCAAGACCGGCGAGCACACCTACCGCATCGAGATGGCGGTGGCCGGCTTCGGCGAGGAGGACCTTGCGATCGAGGCGAAGGGCGACGAGCTCGTGATCGCCGGCAAGGTCCGCAACCAGGGCGACGACCGCGTCTTCCTGCATCGCGGCATCGCGACCCGGCAGTTCCGGCGCACCTTCCGCCTCGCCGAGCATGTGAAGGCGGCCGGCGCGAAGCTGGAAAACGGGATGCTCGCCGTCGAGCTGGTGAGCGAGGTGCCCGAGGCGCTGAAGCCCCGCCGGATCGAGATCGCGCCCGGCGCGCCGCAGACCCTCGAAGCGGCCTGAGCGCTCGCACACCTCTCTCAACTTTCACGCAACCGGACGCCGGGCTCTCCAAGGGCTCGGCGTTTCGTTTGAGACTCCGGCATGCGCGGTGCAAACCGCTACCGCTCTGCCCGACGCTCGGCTAGATTGGCGCGCATGACACTCGCTATTCGACCGCTTTCCGACGTTCTGGCCGCCGAGGTCCGGGGCGTCGATCTGCGTGAGCCGCTCGACGATGGCGGCCGGGCCACGCTGCACGAGGCGTTCCTCGAACGCCATATCCTGTGCTTCCGCGACCAGAAGCTCGACAAGCCAGCGCAATTGGCGGCAACACTGCAGTTCGGCCCGCTCGACGTGCATATCCAGCGCAACAAGGGCGACGACATCTCGCTCGTCCACACAGTCTCGAACCTCGACGCCGACGGAAACCCGAAACCCGAGGCGGCGGCGAAGGGAAACCTGCGCTGGCATTCCGACAAGTCCTACCGGACAGTGCCGTCCTGTTCGACATTCCTCTATGGCGTACAGGTGCCGGCCCGGGGCGGGCGCACCGAGTTCGCCAACATGCACCGCGCCTTCGAGGCCTATTCGCCCGAGCGGCAGGAAGCCTTCCGGGGCATGAAGGTGGTGCATGACTGGGTGCGCTCCTGTCAGAAGTCCGGCGAGCGCGAGGCAAGTGCGGAAGAAGCGGCGGTCTATCCTCCGGTTGCCCACCCGCTGGTGCGCCGCCACCCCGAGAGCGGTTATGAGGCATTCTTCATCGGCAACCATGCCTCGCACATCTTCGGCATGGACCGCGACGAGGGCGAGGCGCTGCTGGAGGAGATCGAGGCACACAGTACCGCCGAGCGCTTCGTCTATCGCCACCGGTGGCAGCCGGGCGACCTGCTGATGTGGGACAATCGCTGCCTGTTGCACCGCGCCGAGGAGCGGGCCGGCGAGGCCCGCGTGCTTCACCGCACCGTCACGCGCGGCACATCGCCCTTCTGAGCGGGAGCGCCGGCCCCATGGACGCGCCCACGGGCAGCGACTTCGTCCGCAGCCGCATCCGCGCCGACCTGGCGGAGGGCAAGGTTGCGTCCGTCGTCACCCGCTTTCCGCCGGAGCCCAACGGCTTCCTGCATATCGGCCACGCCAAGTCGATCTGCCTCAATTTCGGCGTGGCGGAGGAATTCGGCGGGCGCTGCAACCTGCGCTTCGACGACACCAACCCGGCGAAGGAAGAGCAGGCTTATATCGACGCCATCCAGGAGGATGTGCGCTGGCTCGGCTTCGAGTGGGCGGGCGACCCGGTCCATGCCTCGGACTATTTCGACACGCTCTACGAATGGGCCGAGCACCTGGTCGAAACGGGCCACGCCTATGTCGATGAGCAGTCGGCGGAGGAAATCCGGAAGAGCCGCGGCACCCTCACGGAGCCCGGCCGGCCGAGCCCCTGGCGGGACCGCCCGGCGGCGGAGAGCCTGGATCTGCTGCGCCGTATGCGGGCCGGCGAGTTCGCGCCGGGCACCTGCGTGCTCAGGGCTCGCATCGACATGGGCTCCGGCAATATCAACATGCGCGACCCGGTGCTCTACCGCATCCTCGACCACGCCCACCCGCGCACGGGCGACGCTTGGCGCATCTACCCGACCTACGACTATGCGCACGGCCAGTCGGACGCCATCGAGGGTGTGACGCACTCGCTCTGCACGCTGGAGTTCGCCGACCACCGTCCGCTTTACGACTGGCTGCTGGAGCGGGTGCCGGCCGCCTGCCGCCCCCGCCAGTACGAGTTCGCCCGGCTCGACATGACCGGGACGATCCTTTCCAAGCGCGCGCTCACCCGCCTCGTGCAGGAAGGCCATGTGGCCGGTTGGGACGACCCGCGCATGCCGACCTTGCGCGGGCTTCGCCGGCGAGGCGTGCCCGCAGAGGCGCTCCGCGACTTCGTCTCCCGGCTCGCGATCTCGAAGAGCGCCGGCCGCGTGGAGGCGGCGCTGCTGGACCATTGCGTGCGCGAACAACTAAACCGCACCGCCGAGCGGCGCATGGCCGTACTGCGGCCGCTCAAGGTCGTGATCGAGAACTACCCCGAGGGCGAAACGGAGTGGCTGGACGCCGCCAACAACCCGGGCGACCCTGAAGCAGGCACCCGCAAGCTGCCCTTCTCGCGCGAGCTTTGGATCGAGCGCGACGATTTCATGGAGGACCCGCCGAGGAAGTTCTTCCGCCTGGCCCCCGGCCGGGAGGTGCGGTTGCGCTACGCCTATTTCCTGACTTGCCTGGAAGCGGTGAAGGACGATCGCGGCGAGGTCGTCGAGCTGCGCTGCCGCTACGACCCCGAGACGCGCGGCGGCAGCGCGCCGGACGGCCGCAAGGTCAAGGCCACGATTCACTGGGTCTCCGCCGCCCATGCCGAGCGCGTGCCGGTCAGGCTCTACAGCCCGCTCTTCGCCTGCGACGAGCCGGCCGGCCTCGAAGACATCGCCCCCGACTCGCTGGAGGTCCTTGAGGACTGCCGCCTCGAACCCGGCCTGGCGGGGCTGGAACCCGGCAGGCCGGTGCAGTTCGAGCGCCTCGGCTACTTCGCAGCCGACCCCGAGGGCGGCTTCAACAGAACGATCGGTCTCCGCGACGACTGGGCCCGGATCAGGGCCCGGGAGACTAAGACAGCTCCTTGAGCGACTCGCGGGCAGCGTCGAGGGTGTGCGCGATGTCCTCGTCGCTATGGACCACGGAGAGGTAGAATTTGCTCTGCCCCTTGAATATGCCGCGCGCGCGCAGCCCTGCATTGAAGGCATTGGTCTTGGCCGCGTCGGCGCGCATGGTGGCGCGATAGTCCGCAACCTCGCCGCCGGCGAAGATGACGTCGAACATGGGCGGCGAGCCCAGAACCTGCCCTTCGTGTCCACTCTCACGCAGCAGCGTCTCCAGCCCGTCGATCAGGGCCTCGCCGATCTGCTCGTGACGCTCGTAGACGCCGGGCCGGCCCAGCACCTCCAGCGTCTTCAACCCGGCGACTGCGGCGACCGGATTGCCGCTCAGTGTGCCGATCTGCTGCGCGAAACGGTCGCCGTCCACGCGCCCGGCGTCGAAATGCGCCATGATGTCATCGCGACCCGCAATAGCAGCCAGCGGATAGCCGCCGCCCACTACCTTGCCGAGCGAGCACATGTCGGGCGTCACGCCGTAACGCTCCTGCGCGCCGCCGCGCGCGAAGCGGAAGCCGGTCACGACCTCGTCGAAGATCAGCACCACGCCGGTCTCCTCCGTGACCTCGCGCAAGGCTTCGAGGAAGCCGGGCTTGGGCGGGATCAGGCGCTGGAACGGCTCGGCGATGACGGCCGCCAGTTCGTCGGCATGGTCGCGGATGAGCTGCACCGCCGTTTCGGTGTCGTTGTAAGGCGCGATCAGCACTTCGTCGCGAACGCCCGCAGGAATGCCGGCGCTGTCCGGCGCAGCCTGCGGGAAATTGCCGGGCCGCTTCGGCGCCATCGACATGAGCGCATAGTCGTTCATGCCGTGGAAGCCACCCTCGAACTTCAGGATCTTGTCGCGGCCGCGGAAGGCCCGCGCGATCCGCATGGCGTAGAAAGTGGCCTCGCTGCCGCTGGAGACGAAACGCACCTTCTCCGCGCAGGCGACGCGCTCCGTCACGGCCTCGGCAAGCCGGATGCCGTGCTCGTTATTGGCGAAGAAGGTCGTGCCGCGACCTACCTGTTCGATCACCGCCTCGACCACTTCGGGATGGCAATGTCCCGCCAGCATCGGCCCGGAGCCGAGCAGGTAGTCGACATATTCATTGCCCGAGACGTCCCAGACATGGCTGCCCTGCCCGGAGCGGATGACGATCTCGAACGGCACGTTGCCGAAACTGCCGGCCGGCAGCACGCGGCGCGCGGTCTCGCGCAGTGCGGTTTCCTCGGCGGTAAGCACGGGTTCAGCCATTGCGCTTCCTCTCGATTGCTGCCCGGACCAGCTCCAGGCGGTCATTGCCGAAATACATGTCGTCGCCGTCGAGGAAGAAGGTGGGCGAGCCGTACCCGCCCCGCTCGATCAGCTCATCGGTCGTGTCGAACAGCTTCTGCTTGATCCCCGGGTCGGCGATGGCGGCGAAGAAGCGCTGCTTGTCGAGGCCTGCCGCCTCGACGACCTCCGCCAGCACGTCCTCCTGGCCTATATCCCGGTCGTCGCGCCAATAGGCCTCGAAGCAGCCGCGCGCGAAGGCGGACACCTTGCCCTCGTCGATGGCGTGGAAGCAGCCGCGCATGGCCTTCACCGAGTTGACGGGGAAGACCGAGGGCTTGCCGATGACGATGCCCTCGTAGCGGGCCCAATCGTCCATGTCCTTGCGGTAGTAAGCGTCCTTCGGCGGGACGGGATTCTCGCGGCGCTGATAGACGCTCGGGTTCACCTTGTTGAAGACGCCGCCCACCAGGAACGGCTTCCAGACCAGGTTCGCGTCCAACTCGTCGCAGAAATCCTCGACGCGGTGGAAGGCGAGATAGGTCCACGGGCTGGAGACGTCGAAGAAGAACTCTAGGGTGTTGCTCATGGCCTCGCGGGACTCCTAGCGGGAGACGGCGCCGCCGTCGATGGTGACGACGGTGCCCGAAATGTGTTTGGCGCGCTCCGAGGCGAGGAAAACGACGAGGTCGGCACAGTCCTCCGATTCGCCCGGCGGCGGGTTAGTCGGCATGCATTCCTGCCAGCGTTCCTCGTCACCCAATTGGTCGAGCGCCTGGGCGCGCATGATTGTGGTGAGGCGCTCTGTCAGGATCGGGCCTGGATTGACGCCGACGATGCGGAAGCCGTCATCGGGGCTCTTGCCGCCAAGCGCGCGGGTGAACGCGATGAGGCCTGCATTGCCGCCGGCGCCCGCGATATAGCCGGCCGACGGACGCTCGCCGCCTGTGCCCACGACATTGACGATCACGCCCGCGCCCTTCGCCGCAAAGACCGGATAGAACTCCCGGCACATGTTGATATAGCCGAAAACCTTGAGGTCCCACGCCTCGCGCCAGCGCTCTTCGTCGATGGCGTGGATCGGCCCGCCGGGAATCGCGCCCGCATTGTTGACGACGATGTCCAAGCCTTCGCCGGTCTCGGCGACCAGGCTCTTGACATTGCCGCCGTCGGAGAGGTCGAGCGGATGGATCGTGACCGCGACATTATGCCGGCCGCGGATGGCCTCGCGCGCGCGTTCGAGATCGGCCTTCGTGCGGGCCACCAGGTGCAGGTTGCAGCCCTCCTCTGCGAAGAGTTCGGCGCAGGCAAGCCCGATGCCTTTCGAGGCGCCGGTAATGAGCACGGTTTTCCCGGCCAGTCGCAGGTCCATTGGATAGGGTTCCTTTCCCCGGTCATCGTCTTCGGTTCCGGCGAAGGGAACACCGGATAGGCGCGGACGGCAAGGCCGCTCGACCCCGCTAGACGGCCGACCATTTGTCATACCGTTATGCATAAGTATGATACCGCCAATCGCTGCAACGTGGGCCGGCGGCATGAATTCCGCCCATTTCCGAAACGCTGCGGCGAAGGCGAGGCGAAACCGTCTGAAATCTGTCGCAATCGACGATTACGTTGTCCTGACGACACTGCAAAGGAGCAGATGCCATGAGAAAGCTCATCCCCACCACCGCACTGGCCGCGGCCGCCCTGGTCGGCGCCAGTCTCGTCGCCGGCGGTGCGGCAGCCCAGGAAAAGACCTTCATCTCCATCGGCACAGGCGGCCCGACGGGCGTCTATTTCGTGGTCGGCAACTCCGTGTGCCGCATGGTCCACAAGGAAGCCGCCGAGGGCCGCAAGAAGGGCCGCAAGCACGGCATCCGTTGCGCCGCGCCGTCCACCGGCGGCTCGACTTACAATATCGGCCAGATCTGCGCGGGCGAGCTCGAATTCGGCGTCGCCCAGTCGGACTGGCAGTTCCATGCGGTCAACGGCAGCTCGGAGAAGGTCACGAATTGCCCCGGCCTGCGCGCCGTTTTCTCGGCCCATCCCGAACCCTTCCACCTGATCGCCGCGGACGGCTCCGGTATCGAGTCCTTCACCGGCGCCAAGGGCAAGCGGATGAATATCGGCAATCCCGGTTCGGGCCAGCGCGGCACGACCGAGGTGCTGATGGAAGGTCACGGCATGAGCGCGGACGATTTCGCGGTGGCGACCGAGCTGACCTCGTCCGAACAGTCCCAGGCACTCTGCGACGGCAAGATCGACGCCTACGGCTACACGGTCGGCGTGCCGAATTCCGGTGTGGCCGTGGCGACCGATGGATGCGGGGCCCACATCGTCAACCTCAACAGCGATGTCGAGAAGAAGCTGGTGGCGGACAACCCCTACTATGCGTTCGCGACGATCCCGGCCGGCACCTACAAGACGACTGCCGAAGACGTAACGACCTTCGGCGTCATGGCGACCTTCGTCACGCATGAGAATGTGCCCGAGCAGGTGGTTTATGAGGTCACCCGCGCGGTGATGGAGAACCTGGACGACTTCCGGTCCCTGCATCCCGCTTTCGCCAATCTCGATCCGGCGAAGATGATGATGGACGGGCTCTCCGCGCCCCTGCACCCGGGCGCCGAGAAGTACTACAAGGAAAAGGGCCTGAAGTAGCCTCGGTCCCTGGCGGCCGGCGCTCCGAACGGGCGCCGGCCGTTTCTTTTTGACCATTTGTCGCCCTGCAGGGCGGCGGCCAAGCGCGCCACAGCCTTGCGGCAGCGGGAAACGGCGGTCCGATCGTGGCGATGCCGCCTGCCGATATCGACAAGACCCTGGAGGAGGCCGAATTCCAGGGCCGCCGGCATCCATAGCGGTCAGCGCAATTTGTTTCGCGTGGTCGATCTACCAGTTGTGGATCGCCTCTCCTTTCCCCTTCATGTTCAACTTCGCCATCATCGGCGACGTTCCCGCGCGCGGCATTCATCTGTCCTTCGCCCTGCTGTTGTGCTTCCTGATCTACCCGGTATCGCGCAGCCGGGCGGAGCATGGCCTGCCCCTCCACGATATCGCCTGCGCCCTGCTCGGCTGCCTGGCCGCCCTCTATCTGTTCTTCGGATGGGATGGCCTCGTCGCCCGGCAGGGCGTGCTCCATGTCTGGAACGGCATCCCGGTCGAGGCGATTCTCGGCGGTATCGGTATCGTGCTGCTGCTCGAGTCCGCGCGCCGCGCGGTCGGCACGCCGCTGGTCATCGTCTGCGTCGTTTTCCTGGTCTATTCGATCTTCGGCCAGGTGATGC
>MPNF01000131.1 GCA_002238885.1 Alphaproteobacteria bacterium bin95
TCGCTTCGGGACGGCCGCTGGAACTCGCGCTCGAGGCGAAGGCGTTCGGCTTCGAGGCGCGGCTGTCCGGCGCGGTGGCCGAACCCGGCAAAGCCGGGGGCCTGGACCTCCGGGCGGCGGTTCGCGGCGCGGACCTGTCCTCGCTCGCACCGCTTGCAGGCCCGGGGCTGCCGAAGCTCGGGCCGGTCGCCTTCGACGCCCGAATCGAGGGTGGCGCCGACAGGTTCCGGTTCGAGGATCTGAAGGGCGCGCTCGGCGCCAGCGACCTTTCCGGCCGGATCGACCTGGTTCTGTCGGGGCCGCGGCCGCGCGTGAGTGGCACGCTGTCGTCGACCGGGATCGACATTGCCGGGCTGCGGTCGAAGGCCGCCGGAAGCGCTCGCCCGACCGCCGCGGGCAAGGGCGCAATGCCGAAGAATGGGAGGCAGGACCGGGTGTTCCCCAACGACCCGCTTCCGCTGGACCGCCTCAAGGCCGCCGATCTCGACCTGACGCTGAGCATCGAAAGGCTGGCCGGATATCCGGTCCCGGTCGGCGCGGTGCAGGCCCGCATAAGCCTCGAAGACGGCGCGCTTTCCGTAAGACCGTTCTCGGCGACTGTGGCGGGAAGCCGGGTGGACGGCGAACTCCACCTCGATACGCGGCGCGCGGCGCCGAACCTCCGCCTTGCGGCCCGGGCTCCGGAACTCGACCTCGGGCGATTGCTGGAGGAGGCCGGCGTGACAGACCTGTTCGAAGGGAAGGCCAGGGCCAGCGCCGATCTTGTGGGCTCCGGCGGGTCCGTCGCCGCGCTCATGGCCGGCCTCGACGGCGACATCCGGCTGGTGGGCGGCAGCGGCCGCCTGAAGACGGAGGCGTTCGATGCGGCGGTCGGCGGCGCCAGCGCCGTCCTCGGCACGCTGTTCTCAGGCCGGAAGCAATGGACGGTCATCAACTGCGCCGTCGCCTTCGTCGACATCGAGAACGGACGGGCGGCGAGCCGGGCAGTTCTGATCGACACCGAATATTCGACCGTCGCCGCGAAGGGGACGGCAAACCTGGCGACGGAGACACTCGACCTCACCGTCGAGCCCCGCGCGAAATCCGCAACCCTCAACATCGCGGTGCCGGTCCGTATCCGGGGCGCCTTCGCCAACCCGAAATTCCGGCCCGAAGCCGGCGCGGCGCTGAAGAAGCTCGGCGGCCTCGTCGGGATCGCGCTGTTCCCGCCGGCCGCGGTCGTGGGCCTGGGCGAGCTCGGCGGCGAGGGCAATGAGTGCCTGGAGATCGCGACCGCCGCCCCGATACCCGGCCCGGCGGCGCAACCGGGCCCTGCATCGCCCGAAAAGGCGGTCCGGCAATTGCGGGACAAGCTGAAGGGCGCCGTGAAGGATTTCGGCCGCGGCCTGAAGGGCCTTCTCGGCGACAGGAAGGACTGACGCCGCCGTTCACGGCCCGGAGCCGATGAGGCCATGACCGCGTTCCACCGCCTCCCGGAGCGGACGCCGGGGATGTCATGAAATGTCATGTTTGATCATGTTCCATTAATTTTCTTGTTTTGTCTTGCCTGCATCGATCCTTCATTCCTCTCCCGTTCCTGCCGCCAGGGAACCCGGGGTCGTCATGAAATGTCATGTTTTGTCATGGTCCGGGCGCCGCCCGCCTTTCCATGCCCGGTCTCTCCTGCATCGTTCCTCCTTCCCGTTCCCCGCCTCCCGGCGGCGGAACCCTTTTTCGCGCGTATCCCGCGCGCGCGGGCGGGCGCATTGGCGCCGGCGCGGTTTGCGCGCCTGATTGCGCCTGCATGCGCCCGTGCGCGCGAGCCCGGACGCAGGGCGCACGTCTCCCGTCGGTTTCTCAGGGACTTTTTCTCGCGCCGGCGCGAGCGGATGCGGCCCGCGGATGCCGCCTCGTCACGACCTATATAGGCAAGGTGGTCCCGGAGTCAATGCTTGTGTAGGATTTTTCTCACATATTTGGAACACGACTGTGCGCCCGATCCGTAACCCCGTCAGGAGACGCCGCACTCTGTTTGCACCGGCGACGATCCCAGCGCAAAGCGCTGCCGATGCCCGGGTTACACGCCTCGCTACGATCCGCGCACCGCTCGTGCACCGCACCGAGGTTCTAGCCGGCTCAGCGCCTGCCCTTCATGGCGCAACCGGACAAGCGCCGCAGCGGCCAACGTAACGCGCTGCAGAAGATGCAACCAGCGCCCGTATTCCCCGCAGCTACCTCAGATCGAGCGAGCGTCGCAGAGTAGCGATCAACTCCCGGCGGAAGCCTTCGGGGTCGTCGCTGGACCAGGGAACGGTCGTGCAGTGGTTGGTATCGAAATGGGTGCTCGCCTCCTCGAATTTCGTCTTTTCGCAGATATAGACGACCAGCTTGCCCAGACCCTCGGCATATCCGGCTTCCCAATAGGCTCCCGAATTGTCGTGCGTGAGATCGACGATGACGAAGGCCGAATCCCTGATCTGGGTCCGCATGATGTTGTCAATAACGCCGGCACGCGCGACGTCGCGCATGTCCACGAGGTCATAGCCGATTTCTTTTGTTGCAGGCTTTACCGTATCGTTCACGAATGAATCGAGTTCCGGATCATTAAATTTCATGGCCATAAAACCTTGAATTCCACCACTGAAATTTCGTTTCTCAGCTTCATATTTGTCCCACCCCTTGAGAGTAAGATTGACATTTTCTCCCCCAGGATAGTTGATTGAAAGACCATGACTGTTTCGTGGCCTTATCGTTCTTGGGATAGAGCACTTTGTTATTCCTTCTTCTTTCAATTCCAAAAGAAGATCGCGGACAGAGAGGAAACTCCGAGCGCCAATGACAGCATGGATATACCGCGGAAGTATCTCGATGTCCTCTCCGGTTTCCGATACATTATCGCCAATGAACAAGATTAAATTCTTTGCCTGTAGCGCACGGCTTGGAAAACTCGCACTCGAGCGCCAACCTTTTAACCTGTCCCGAGAAATTATTGCAACACTCCCTTTGTTCTGATATCTTAACTGCCGGACCTTATAGGATAGAATTGTCGCTATTTTCGGTTCTGGCTTAAGATAACTCAAATTATTGTCACCTGCACCGAGGTCGAAATAGGCGTCTTTAGTCAGTTGGTACGTCCCGCAAATGTCGCAATCGAATTCCGAGACACCTTCGAATCGCCCTCCACGGATCAGTCGGCATGAACTGTCTTCAGCATTCAGGCAAATTGGGCATTCAACTTCGTCAACCATTCCCTGTCTCCGGGTACGTGTTTGTCACTGACGACAGCCAAGAAAGCTGAATTCACCGCCAGCAACTTCCCCAGCGCCTCCTCCTCGCCGATCCCGCGTCCCAGCCGTAGGCCACAGCCACGGCGGCGTCGAGCGCGGCGCGGGCGTCGGCGAGCCAATAGGAGCGGGCGTTGTAGAGGTTTGTGAGGGTGCGCTTGCGGAGTTCCTTTGCCACTTCCTCGCTGGGGGGCGCCTCGGATAGCCGGGGCGGGCTCCTCTAGCCATTCGATTCATTCGGGCGGGTTGAAGCGGTAGCCGGGTTCGGCCGTCCGCTGCCCGTCACACATTGTAGTCGAGGCCGAGGTCGCGGAAGCGTTCAGGGTCTTCAGGCCAGCCTTCGCGCACGCGCACGGTCAGGAACAGATGCACCGGCCGGTCGAACGCCTCGGCCAGTTCCTGCTGCGCCGCCTCGCGAATGGCTTTGATGCGCGCGCCGCCCTTGCCGAGCACGATGGCGCGCTGGCTCGTCCGGCGCACATAGACGGTCTGGTCGATGCGCACGCCGCCATTGTCGAACTCCTCCCAGCCGGCCGTCTCGGTCGCAACGTCGTAGGGAATCTCGTCATGCAGGCGCAGGAACAGCTTTTCCCGCGTGATCTCGGCGGCGAGGAAGCGCAGCGGCGCATCGGAAAGGTCGTCCTCGGGATAGAGCCAGGGGCCTTCCGGCAGGCGCGCCGAGAGATGGTCCAGCAGGTCGTCCACGCCGTCGCCGGTCAGCGCCGAGACCATGAAGACATCGCTGAAGCAGTCCGTCCGGAAGAGCCGGTCGGCGCGCGCCAGCAGCCGTTCGCGGGCGAGGAGGTCGATCTTGTTGAGCGCCAGCACCGCCTGCCTGCCGCCCGCCTTGAGGCCGGCGACAATCCCGTCCTCGCGGGCACCCGGCCGGCGCGCGGCATCGACCAGCAACACGGTGATGTCGGCATCGCCGGCAGCGCGCCAGGCGCGGCGCACCATCGCGCGCTCAAGCCGGCGGCGCGGCTCGAAGATGCCGGGCGTGTCCACGAAGATGACCTGGGCGGGGCCGTGGATGCGGATGCCGAGCATGCGCGAGCGCGTGGTCTGCGCCTTGGGCGTGACAATGGAAACCTTGGCGCCGACCAGGCGGTTGAGCAGGGTGGACTTGCCGGCATTGGGCGCGCCCAGCAGGGCGACGAAGCCGGCCCGGCGCGCGGTCATTCCAGCCGTTCGAGCAGGGCGGCGGCGGCAGCGGCGGCGGCGGCGCGCTTGGACCCGCCCGAACCTCTTGCGCTCTTGCCGTTGGCCAGTGCGGCCTCGACCTCGAACTCGGGCCGGTGCGCGGGCCCGCGGCTGGCGCGGACCGTATAGACCGGCTGGCCGAGCGCGCGCGCGTGGCTCCACTCCTGCAGGCGGCTGCGCGCATCGCGCTCCACCTCCGCATGGCGTTCGACAAGCGCCTGCCAGTGGCGGCCAATGAACTGCCGCGCAGCGTCGAGTCCGCCGTCGAGGAACAGCGCCGCAATCACCGCCTCGCAGGCGTCGGCCGCTGCTGTCGCGGCCATCCGCCCGCCTGCAGCTCCGGGGTCCTGCGCCCGTGCGAGCGCCTCGTCCAGGCCCGTCGCCGCGGCCACCTCGATCAGCGCCTCCCGGCTCACCAGAAGCGACAGCCGGCGCCCGATCCCGCCCTCATCGACATCCGGGAAGCGTTCGAGCAGCATCTCGGCCACGACAAGCCCCAGCACCCGGTCGCCCAAAAATTCCAGCCGCTCGAACGCATCGTCCTCGCGTCCCGGCGCGCTCGGATGTGTCAGCGCCTGCCGGAGCAGGCGGGGGTCCGCGAAATCGTGGCCTAGCGCTGCGCGGAACCGTGCGTTCACGGGCCTATCGCGTCGAAAATGCGCTCCCAGCGAACGCCGCTCGGATATCTCCAGAACTCCCAGAAGCTGGTGTCGTGATCGAGGGAGAAGAACAGGATTTCCGCCCGCCCGACAAAATTCTCCGCCGGAATGTAGCCTACATGGTTGAGGAAGCGGCTGTCGGTGGAGTTGTCGCGGTTGTCGCCCATGGCGAAATAGTGCCCGTCCGGCACCTTGAAGACCGGGGTGTTGTCCGCCGGGCCGGAGTCGCTTTCCTCCAGAATCTCGTATGACCGGCCGTTGGGCAGTGTCTCGCGGTAGCTGATCGCCTGTTTCACGATGCCGTATTTGTCGCGGTAGCTCGCCCGCCCGAGGCGCCCGCGCGCCACCGGCGTGCCGTTGATGAACAGGCGTCCGCTGCGCACCTGCACGGTATCGCCCGGCAGGCCGACGACGCGTTTGACGAAATCGATCTTCGGCGCGACGGGGTTCTTGAACACAGCCACATCGCCGCGCTCCGGCCCTTCGCCGAACAGCCGCCCCGGCCCCGGAAGGATCGGCAGGCCGAAGGGGAGCGAGTAGCGGCTGTAGCCGTAGGAATATTTCGAGACGAACAGAAAATCGCCGATCAGCAGAGTCTGCAGCATCGAACCGGAGGGGATCGTGAAGGGCTCGAAGAGGAAGCTGCGGATGCCAAGCGCGATCAGACCGGCATAGACGATAGTCTTGACGGTTTCTTTCACGGGATCAGCGACCTGAAACGGGAAATGCCGGTTTGCCGCCGGCGCGGATACGTGCCGGATAGAACGCCGCCGTGCGGCCGGCTGTCAACCGCAGCCATTCGCCGCATCTTCCGGCACTGCGGTGATGATGACCAGGGCATGGGCCAGCGGCGGCTCGTCGGTGATGGTGAGATCGATGCGCGGACGCGTGCCGGGCGGCAAGAGGCTGGCGAGGCGCCTGGCAGCGCCGCCGGTCAGGCTGAGCGTCGGGCGCCCGCCCGGCAGGTTGACCACGCCCATGTCGCGCCAGTAGACGCCCTGGCGGAGCCCGGTCCCAAGCGCCTTGGAACAGGCCTCCTTGGCGGCGAAGCGCCGCGCATAGCTTGCTGCACGCAGGCGCCGGCGGTCGGACCGCCGCCGTTCGGCCTCGGTGAACACGCGCAGGGTGAAGCGCTCGCCGAAACGCTCCAGCGTGCGTTCGATCCGGGTGATGTCGATCAGGTCGCTGCCGAGCCCGACAATCATCGCGAGCGGTCCATCGCCGCCCGCATCCGCCGCACCGCCTCGACGAGGCCCACGAAGATGGCCTCGCCGACCAGGAAATGGCCGATATTGAGTTCCGCCACCGTCCCGATCGCCGCGATGGGGCCCACATTGTCGTAAGTCAGCCCGTGGCCGGCATGGCATTCGAGGCCCAGCTCCGACGCCAGCGCCGCCGCGGCGCGGATGCGCTCCAGTTCAGCCTGCCGCTCCCGCCCCGTCAGTTCGCAATAGCGACCGGTGTGCAATTCGACCACGGGCGCGCCGAGCGCGACCGCCGCGTGAAGCTGTTCCGGTGCCGGCTCGATGAACACCGACACCCCGCTACCCCCGGCCGCCAGGGCCTCGACCCTGGAACCCAGAGCGCTGCCGAGGCCCGCCGCGTCGAGGCCGCCCTCGGTCGTCAGCTCCTCGCGCCGCTCCGGCACGAGGCAAACTGCGTGAGGCGCGACGGCCGAAGCAATCTCCACCATGGCGTCGGTCGGCGCCATCTCGAAGTTGAGCGGCACGGAAAGCACCTCTTTCAGCCGGCGCATATCCTCGTCGCGGATATGGCGGCGATCCTCGCGCAGATGCGCGGTGATCCCGTCGGCACCGGCTTCGCAGGCCAGCCGGGCCGCCTGCACCGGGTCCGGATAGGCGGTTCCGCGCGCATTGCGGACGGTTGCGACATGATCGACGTTCACGCCGAGTCTCAGCCGGTTTGTCATGCTTCCGCATCCCCTGCGCGCGCGCGCGCGATTCGACCGCGGCGACGCCGCTGATAGGCACGCACAAGCGGCGCCAGCATTATGAAGAACGTCCCCCAGGCGACCGCACCCAGCACGGCGCCGCCGACAGTCATCGCCAGCAGCAGGGGTTGTGCCGTTTCCAGGAACGTGGCGAACCGCCCGTCGATACCGGCCTGGAAGGCCCGCCCCCAGGTAACGGCGAAATTGACGCCCTCCGCACCGAAGCCGAGCCATGCGCCGAGTTTGTAAGTGCCGACCCAGATGAAGGGGAAAGTCCAGGGATTGCCGACGATCGTGCCGATGGCGGCGGCGAGCACATTCGAGCGGGTGGCGAGCGCAAATATCGCGGCCATGACGAAATGCAGACCCGGGAAGGGCAGGAACGACGTGAACACGCCCCAGGAAAACCCGGCCGCCAGCGAGTAGGGCGAGCCCGGGAGGCGGCTGAGGCGCATGGTGAGATACCGCGACGCGCGCCGCCAGCCGCCGGACGGCCATACCAGGCCTCCGATCCGGGACGATAGCCCCTGCCGCCTCTTGCGCCCCAGGAT
>MPNF01000132.1 GCA_002238885.1 Alphaproteobacteria bacterium bin95
CGGTATTTGCTGTCGGCGAGTCCGTCATAGAGCACCTGCATCACGGCGAGGCAGGTGTCGAGCCCGATGAAATCCGCAAGTTCCAGCGGCCCCATCGGGTGGTTGGCGCCGAGGCGCATGCCGGTGTCGATGGCATCGACGGAGCCCACGCCCTCGTAGAGCGTATAGACGGCCTCGTTGATCATCGGCAGCAGGATGCGGTTGACGATGAAGGCCGGAAAGTCCTCCGCCGCTACCGGCGTCTTGCCGAGGGAGAGCGCGAATTCCTTCACATGCTCGAAGGTATGGTCCTCGGTCGCGATGCCCCGGATCAGCTCGACCAGGGTCATCATCGGCACCGGGTTCATGAAATGCAGGCCGATGAACCGCTCGGGCCGGTCCGTCGTGGAGGCCAGCCGCGTGATCGAGATCGAGGAGGTGTTGGACGCGACGATGGCGCCGTCCGCGAGATGCGGCAGCAGCGCCTTGAAGACCTCGCGCTTCACCGCCTCGTTCTCGGTGGCGGCCTCGATCACGATGTCGCAGTCCCGGAAGCGGGCATAGTCGGAGCCTGTGTCGATCCGCGCCAGCGCCTCGGCCTTCGCCGCCTCGTCGAACAGGCCCCGGCGCAATTGCCGGTCCATATTGCCTCCGATGACGGCGAGGCTGCGTTCCAGCGCCGCCTCCTGCACATCGACCAGCCGCACATCGAAGCCGGAAAGCGCCGCGACATGCGCGATGCCGCTGCCCATCTGCCCGGCGCCGATGACGCCTACCGTGCGGATGTGGTTGTCGAGGCCCCTTGGCATGGCGGTCAATCGTTTTCCGCCTTGTATTCGGTGACCGCCTGGGTGAGTTCCGGCACCGCCTTGAACAGGTCGGCGACGAGGCCGTAATCGGCGACCTGGAAGATCGGCGCCTCTTCGTCCTTGTTGATGGCGACGATCACCCGGCTGTCCTTCATACCGGCGAGATGCTGGATGGCGCCCGAAATGCCGACCGCGATGTAGAGCTCCGGCGCGACCACCTTGCCCGTCTGCCCGACCTGGTAGTCGTTCGGCACATAGCCCGCATCGACCGCGGCGCGCGAAGCTCCGACCGCCGCGCCCAGCTGGTCGGCCAGGGCTTCAAGGATGTTGAAGTTCTCGCCGGAGCCCATGCCGCGCCCGCCGGACACGACGATGCCGGCGGTGGTGAGTTCCGGACGCTCGGACTTGGTGAGCTCTCGCCCGACGAAGCTGGAAAGCCCGACGCTGCCGGCGCCGGACGCTGGCTCGACAGGAGCGGACCCGCCCTCTGCAGGGGCCGCATCGAACGCCGTCATGCGCACGGTGATGAGCTTGACCGGGTCGCCGGACTGCACCTTCGCCATGGCGTTGCCCGCATAGATGGGCCGCACGAAGGTATCCGCCGACACGACTTCCGTGATGTCCGAAATCTGGGCGACGTCGAGCAGGGCCGCCGCTCGGGGCAGGATGTTCTTGCCGTTGGCGGTGGCCGGCGCGAGCACATGGCTGTAGTTGCCGGCGATATCGACCACGAGCTTCGCGACATTCTCCGCGAGCGCGTGTTCGTAAGCCCCGTCCTCGGCAATGAGCACCTTGGCGACGCCCGCTACTTGCGCTGCCGCCTCGGCGGCCGGGCCGCAGTCCTGGCCCGCAACCAGCACATGCACGTCGGCGTCGATCTCGGCCGCTGCGGCGACGGCGTTGCGTGTGGCCGCCTTCAGCGTGGCGTTGTCGTGTTCGGCAATGACGAGAACGCTCATGGGGTCAGATCACCTTCGCTTCGGTGGAGAGCTTCTGCACGAGCTCCTCGACGGTCTCGACCTTCACGCCGCCGGCGCGCTTCTCCGGTTCGCCGACATGCAGCACCTTGAGGCGCGGCGCGGTATCGACGCCGAGGTCGGCCGGCTCGAACCGGTCGATGGGCTTGCGCTTCGCCTTCATGATGTTGGGCAGCGAGGCGTAGCGCGGCTCGTTGAGGCGCAGGTCCACCGTCACCACCGTCGGCAGCGTGACCTCGACTGTTTCCAGCCCGCCATCGACCTCGCGCGTCACCTTGGCCTTGTCGCCGTCTATCGCGACCTCGGAGGCGAAGGTGGCCTGCGACCAGCCGAGCAGGGCTGAGAGCATCTGGCCCGTCTGGTTGCAGTCGTCGTCGATGGCCTGCTTGCCGAGAATGACCATCCCCGGCTCTTCCTTCTCGCAGATCGCCTTGAGCATCTTGGCGACGGCGAGCGGCTCGACCTCGTCCTCGGTCGTCACCAGGATGCCCCGGTCCGCGCCCATGGCGAGCGCCGTGCGGATCGTCTCCTGGCACTGCTGCACGCCGATGGAAACCGCGACGATTTCCTCGGCGGAGCCGTTTTCCTTCATGCGGATCGCCTGTTCGACGGAGATCTCGTCGAACGGGTTCATCGACATCTTCACATTCCGGGTCTCGACGCCGGTGCCGTCCGGCTTCACCCGGATCTTCACATTGTAGTCGATGACGCGCTTGACGGGGACGAGGACCTTCAAGGGGACCTCCGCGGGCTCTGGTTGAAGGGCAAGGGCGGCTTTTAGGGTTCGGGCGCCGGGCAAGTCAAGCGGCGCGGGGCATTTTGCGGTGCAGCAATCCGCCGCGCCGGGTCAGGCCCGCTCACCGCCCGGCAGGTCCTCGGGCCAGATGGCGGCGGGCCCCGTGCCGGGCCAACCGATAGGGCCGCCGGCCTTCATGGCGGACTCCACCGGCGCGATGCGCTTGTCCCAGAGCGCGGCGATGATCCGGCGCCCGCTAAAGCCGTCCGAAATCTCGGAGGCGAGGAAACGGACGGGCGGGGCCATCACCGAGGGGGAGAGCAGGGCGTCCCTGTCCGGCGCGCTCTCCTCGGTCACCATGGGCGTGTCGGTCGGCCCGCCGGGCGTGAGCACATTCACGGTGATGCCGCTGCCCTCCAGCTCGCCGGCGAACTGGGCCGACATCGCCTCCAGCGCCGCCTTCGATGCGCCATAGGGAAAGAACTGCGGGCGCAGCATTGTCGAGAGCGAGGTGGTGACATTGACGATCCGGCCCCAGCCGCGCTCCTGCATGAAGGGCGCGGCGGCCTGCATGAAGACGAAGGGCGCGGTGGTATGGACGGCAAGAAAACGGCGCCAGTCCTCCGGCGAAACCTCGCTGAGCCCGGCAAGCGGACGGAGGTGGTAGTCGGGGCGCAGCGTGCTCATGCCGATGCCGGCATTGTTGACGAGGATATCGAGCCGCCCGAACTGCTCCGCCGCGCGTCCTGCGGCTTCCGCGCAGACTTCCTCGTCGGCAAGGTCCAGCGCCAGCGGCAGCACGACGCCGTCGCCGTGCTTCTGCCAGAGACGGTTCGTCAGCGCCTGGAGGCGGTCCTCGTCCCGGTCCACCAGCGCCAGGCGGTGCCCGTCGCCGGCGAGCGCCTCCGCCATCGCCGTGCCGAGGCCGCCGGCCGCGCCGGTCAGCAGGACTGCCTTGGCGAAGGACGGGTTCACGCGGGCCGTTCCCCGTAGGAGATGGTGCGCAGCATGATCCGGCGTTCGTCGGGCGCGTAGTCGCCGGCGCCGCGGTGCATGGTGGCGCGCTCGTCCCACATCACCACATCGCCGGGGCGCCAGCGATGGTGATAGACGAACTCGTCCTTCGTGGCGTGGTCCAGCAGGCCGTTCAGCAGCGTCTCGCCTTCCTCGCCCTCGATCTCGACGAAGCCGAAGGTGTGGATGGAGTTGACATAGAGCATCTTGCGCCCGCTTTCGGGATGCGTCCGCACGACCGGATGATGCACCTCCGGCAGGTCTCCCTTCTGGAAGTCCTTGAGCGGCACGGTCGCGTTCCCGCCGGGGCCGGCGGCGTAGAGATGGCGCCCGGTCAGGCCGCCGATACGCTCCCGCGTCTCGTCCGGCAGCGTCTCATAGGCGCGGATCATGTTGCAGAACATCGTGCCGCCGCCCTTGGAGGGGATTTCCTTGGCGTGCAGGATCGCGACCGCCGGCGGGCGTTCCTCGAAGGTGCCGTCGGAATGCCAGGTCGTGGCGCGCTTGTAGCCGAGCGCGTCGAGGGAGCCGTCCTTCTTCACATTGGTGAGCCAGGAGACTTCGGGCACCTCCTCATGGCGGTAGTCGATCAGCACATGGAGCTGGAGCGGCCCGAAGCGCCGGCCGACCGCGGCCACCTTGTGCGCGTCGAGGTCCTGGCCGCGGAACACCAGAACCGGGTTCTGCCAGAAATGCTCCTTGATCTCGTCGAAGACCTCGTCGGGGACCGGCGCCGAAAGATCGACGCCCGTCACTTCAAGGCCGAGCGCGTCGCCGAGAGGGCGGGTTGCGAGTTGTTGCGTCATGTCCTGCCTCTGTGCTGTCCCTTGTCCTGCCTGCCCGATCGGGCGGCCTCAGGCGAAACCCGCCGAGGCGCTCATCGCAATGGTCCCCTCCGGCGTCACCGCCCAGACCTCGCAGCCATCTTCGGTCGGCTTGCCGACCAGGCGCACGGGCCCGTCGATGAAGAGCGGCGCGCGCGCCCGCATGTCGAAGGATGTCATCCGCTTCGGCGCCATGCAGTCGCGGGCGAAGTTCATCAGGTAGCTTTGCGAGAGCGGCCCGTGGACGACCAGCGCCGGATAGCCCTCCACCTCCTTCGCCCAAACGGCGTCGTAATGGATGCGGTGGGCATTGAAGGTGAGCGCCGAGAAGCGGAACAGGGTGACTTCGTCCGGGCGCTCTTCCGCCTTCCAGACGGTGTCCTCCGGCGGCGCGGCGCGCTTCGGCGCGCTGTTGGCGGCGCCGGCGGGCGTCTCCTCGCGATAGACCGTGTCGCGCTGCTCCACCACGGCGAGGCCGCGCGGCGTGGAGATGCGGCTTTCGACCGTCGCAAAGGCGAGGCGGCCGGTGCTGCCGTCCTTGACGGTCAGGTCCACAAGCTCCGTCTCCCGGTGCAGCCGGTCGCCGACGCGGATCGGTTCGTGGAAGACGAGGCGGGTGCCGGCGTACATGCGGCGCGGGAAGGGCATCTCCGGAACCACGCCGGAGGAGGCGGGCGCCCCGTCGGCCCCGAGCTCCACCTGCTCGAAGCGCGGCAGGAAATAGAGCATGTGCCAGCCCGGCGGGATCGCGGCGCCGTCTTCGGGCTCCAGGTCCTGTCGCCCGAGCGTCTTTTGGAACAACTGTACCGGCGCGGCCGTTGCCACATCGCTGTCGGTCTGGCGGGTGCCGATATGGCTGCGGATATCGGCAAGATCGTCGGGCATGGGTCGCGTTTCCCCCTTGTCTGGTGTCTCGCGGCGACTCTATCACAGCGATTGTAGGGCGAGGAAAGCGCCAGCGGTCAGCCCATGCCGACCAGCCGATAGACGGCGACCGGCGCGGCTCGGCCCTTGACCTCCATCTCTCCCACCGGTTCGACCTCGAACAGCCCGTCGAGATCGGCCACCGTCGCGGCGCTGAGGATGATCGCGACCTCGGCACCGGGCGAGACGTCCTTACCGAGCTGCTCCAGCCGCTGCGCGATGTTCACGTCGTCGCCGATGACCGTGTAGTTCACGCGGCTTGGCGGGCCGATATTGCCTGCCGTCGCCTGCCCCGAATGGATGCCGAGGCGCACGCGGACGGGCGGCTCGCCCCGGCTTTCCCGCTCGCGGTTGTCGGCGGCGATGCCGTCCCGGATGGCGAGCGCCGCCCGGCAGGCGCGGACCGCCCGGTTCTTCTGCTTCTCCGGCGCGCCCCAGAACGCCATCACGCTGTCGCCGATGAACTTGTCCACCGTGCCTTCCTCGGCCTCGATGGCGTTCGTCAGGATGCCGAAATGGCGGTTGAGCAGGTCTGCGACCTCAGCCGCGCTCTTGCCTTCGGATATCGTCGAGTAGCCGGCGATGTCGGAGAACATCACGGTGACATTGCGCCGATCCGACGCCAGCGATGCAAGGTCGCCTTCGCGCATGAGTTGATGGACCAGCGAGCGCGGCACATAGGCCTGGAACCATCTGAGCGCGCCTGTCATCGAGTTGAAGGCGTTCGACTGCTCGTCCAGTTCCCGCACCCGGCTGTGGGGCAGGTCGCGGATATCGTCCAGGCGCAATTCGCCGATCAGGCGGGCGACGGAGGAAAGGCGCAGCACGGGCCGCGAGAGCCGCCGGCCGATGAACAGCGCCAGCCCGATGGAAAGCGCCAGGGCGGCGAGGCCGACGATGATGGAATTGAACAGCCGGTCTATCTCGTCGCTCATGACGTCGGTGTCGAAATAGGCCCCGACGATGAGCGGCGTCGCGGTGTAGGAGTCCAGTTGGCGGTAGAGGAACAGGTACTGCGCGCCCGCAAGTTCCACCAGATGGCTTTGCAGCGGCGGGCGCGGCTCGATGCCGGCCCTCCGCATCCAGTGCTCGTCCCACATGCGGGCCAGCACCGGGTCTGCGAACCCGGCGAGCCCGGGCAACGGTTTCTCGAGCGACAGGCCCGGATAACCCGCCGCCATCAGCCGGTGGGCCAGCACGCTGTCCTTGCCGTAGAGAACGAAGGTGTTCGGTGCGCTGCCGGCGGAGAGATGCTCCAGGAATTCCGACAACGCCCTGACCCCGAGCGCCGCCGCCAGCATCCCCTCGAACCTGTCGTTCCTGTAGATCGGAATCTGGAGGGTCAGGATCGACGAATCGTAGTCCGGCCGGTGGATCGGCGGCACCCAGACGGGCTCCCTGTTAGCTCGGCCGTAGCGCAGCGCAGCCGCCGCCGCAGTCGCCGCCGCTTCGTCGTTCGAGAAGTCGAGGGTCCGGACCCTGGCGAGGGTCTCCGTCCTCTCGGCCAGCAACGTCTGGCCGTCGGGGCGGATAAGGACGATGGCGCCGATGGCGGGGTCGGCCGCCATGGCGCCGAAGAGGAGGGCCGCCACCTGCTCCGGATCGTCGGGATCGGCTTCGCCGGTTTCCAGGGCCCGCGCCACGAAACCCGCCTGACTGCGTGTGGACTCCAGCAATCCCTCGACCTCGCGCGTCAGGACCCCGATCCCGAGGTCCGCCCGGTCGCGCAGCAGGTCCACCGTGTTGCGGGTCGCGCTATAGACGGCGAAGCCGAGCACCACGAGGATCGAGACCGCGATGAGCGAGCCGAAGCTGAGCGCCAGCAGCCAGGAGAGGGAAAGCCGCCGGCTCCGTCCGCCTTGCGCGACGGCGGGCGCGGCGGAAACCGCGCCGGCGTCACCAGGCTGTCGCATAACCCTTGAAGGCGGTGGGCAGGCGGCGGATGTCCTGGATCAGGTCGGGCGGGATGTCCGGGCGCATGTCCATCGAGAGGCTGGCATAGATGGCGTCCGCCGCCCCGCCGAAACGCTCCTCCACCGCGTCTGCAAGTTCGTCGTGGCGGCCGACGGCCGCGAACAGGCGCAGCGTGTCGTCATCGACCTCGGCGGCGATCTTGTCCCAGGCGCCCTCCTTGGTCATGCGGTTGAGCTTGCGGCCGAGATCACCGAGGTCGTGCAGGTCCAGCACCGGCCAGTAGCCGGGCGTCGAGCCGTAGAAGGCGACGCGGTAGCGTATCCACTCGACCGCCTTCTCGACTTCCTCGTCGTCCGCGCCGGTGGCTATGAAGCCGCCGCCGGTGACCTCGAAGTCTTCGCGCTTGCG
>MPNF01000133.1 GCA_002238885.1 Alphaproteobacteria bacterium bin95
TCGCGGTCAGCGACGGAAGTGCCGCCGAATTTCAGGACAAGGCGTGCCATGAATACCCTTCGACCGCCTGCAACGGCTTGCCGCCGGCGGGCAGGCGCAACATATTCCGGCCTCCCGGTCGGGACAAGTTGCGATGACAGAATCCGGTGCGACAGTGGACGCGGAGGAAACCCGGCGTTTCGCCGCAATCGCGGATGAATGGTGGGACCCGGAGGGCATGTTCAGGCCCTTGCACGCCATGAACCCGGTCAGGATCGGCTGGGTGCGGGACCGGATCGCCGACCGCTTCGGCCGCGACCCGCTGGCGCCGCGCCCCCTGTCCGGCCTCGGGGTGCTGGATGCCGGATGCGGCGGCGGCCTCGTCGCGGAGCCGCTTTCGCGGCTTGGCGCGAATGTCACCGCAATCGATGCCGAACCGGAGACCGTGGAGATCGCGCGCGCCCATGCGGCGGCCGGCGGTCTCGACATCGACTACCGCTGCGCCACGGTCGAATCGCTGGCCGGAGAGCGCTTCGACGCCGTCCTCGCGCTGGAGCTCGTCGAGCATGTCCCGGACCCCGGCGCCTTCGTGCGCGCGGCGGCGGCCTTGCTCAAGCCCGGCGGGCTCATGCTCTTCTCGACCCTCAACCGCACGGCGGCGAGCCTGCTCAAGGCGAAGATCGGCGCGGAATACCTGCTGCGCTGGGTGCCGCCCGGCACCCACAGCTTCCGGCGCTTCGTGAAACCTTCGGAACTGGCCCGCGCAATCAGGGCGGCGGGTTTGCGTCCGGGCGCCGTTTCGGGCATGAGCTATGCGCCGCTTTCCGGCGCCTGGTCCCTCTCCCGCGATCTCTCGGTGAACTATCTGATGGCTGCCACCTCCCCTCCCGCCCCCGGCCTCGTCAGCGATTACGGAGGCCGCGACGCCGGCCCGGTCGAGCGCGACGAGACGCCGCCGGACGCGCTCGGCAAGCGCGTGGATGCGATGAAGGTCCTGCTGCAGGACTACGACCCGCGCCTCACCAGCGACAGCAGCCGGCGCGGCCAGGAGGACCTGCCGCAGGAACTCTATGACGGCCTCGGCTACTATGACCGCTGGCTGCTGTCCCTCAAGGCCAACATCGTCGAGCTCGGCATCCTCAGCGAGGAGGAGATCGCCGGGCGGATCGCACGCTACCGAGAAGAGGACTCTTCCCAGAAATGAAGACCGGCGTATTCATCTTTCCGACGGACTACTCCATCGACATTTCCGAGCTTGCCGTCGCCCTCGAGGACCGGGGCTTCGAGGCGCTCTTCGTGCCCGAGCACACGCACATCCCCACCAGCCGGCGTTCGCCCTTCCCGGCCGGCGGCCCGCTCCAGAAGCGCTATGCGCACACGCACGACCCCTTCGTCGCGCTCGCCTTCGCAGCCGCCGCGACCGAGAAGCTGACCCTCGGCACGGGCATCTGCCTGCTGGCGCAGCGGGACCCCATCGTGACCGCCAAGGTCGTGGCCAGCCTGGACCGGCTCTCGGGCGGGCGCTTCGTCTTCGGGCTCGGCGGCGGCTGGAACGTCGAGGAGATGGAAGACCACGGCGCCACCTACCGCACCCGTTTCGCCATCGTGCGCGAGCGTGCGCTGGCAATGAAGAAGCTCTGGACGGAGGACGAGGCGTCCTTCTCCGGCGAGCATGTGTCCTTCGAGTCCTGCTGGTCCTGGCCCAAGCCCGTCCAGGCGCCGCACCCGCCGATCCTGATGGGCGGTGAGACCGACTACACGCTGCGCCGCGTCGTCGATTACTGCGACGGCTGGCTGCCGCGCCCGCGTCCGGGGTTCGACCCGAAGGAGCAGATGGCCCGCCTGCGCACCCATGCGGACGCCGCCGGCCGGGACATGGCGAGCCTCCAGGTCACGCTGTTCCGCGCCCCGCCGGACAAGGACGCCATCGCCGCCTGCGAGGACGCCGGCATCGACCGCGTGCTGCTGGAACTCCCCGACGCCACCCGCGACGAGACGCTCAAGCTGCTGGACGACTACGCGCCGCTGGCCGCCTGACCCCGGCGGGGGCCCGCATGCACACATCTCGTTTTGGCTCGCCCACGGTGTGCCTGCCGGCTTTGCTGCGCGGGCCATTGACCCCTTCGTCACCCCGGCCCCCGAGCCGGGGCCCATCCATGGCTCTCGATGTCGCCGCAGCCGGTGGAGAGCAGCCCGAACCGCCGGGGCCTGCCCCTGACCGCGATTCGGAGCTGCCGCGCAAACCGGGGCTGGGCCCCGGCTCGGGGGCCGGGGCGACGGTTGGGGGACATGTAATGCGCGGCCAACGGCTACAGATGTGCAAATCCGGTAGCCCCGGCGGGGAAGGTCGCGGGAAACGCCGATAGGGCCGGGCTTCAGTTCGCGTAAAGGCTTGCCTGCCTCTCCATCGTGTTGCCGCAAAGTCTGCCCAGATCGAAGGGCTCGTATCCGATACTACTCACGGGCTACGCAGGTCACCGCCTCGTTCACGTTATGGCTTTGTGAGGTTTGGGGCTCGCCGAATTCGTCCTTGAATTAGCCCGACCGGACCCCCATATCTTGTGGGTTCGACCCTCCTCGTACCCCAGTCCTCGGACGATGGCGGTGCCGAGGCTGGGCACCGAGCCGGTCTGACCGGTGACGTGCGGATCGTCACGGAAGCCCGTCTTGGATGGGTGACGTGCTCCGAAGGACGCCGACCCTTCGCTGCTCTTCGCGCCATGGCCGCGGTGCATCTTGATGTAAGTCACATGGCGAATGGGGCAATTTTACAGGCGAGGGCCGGGGCGGGCTTTGCGATTGACATTGCCAAAAAGCTGCTAAGCTGGAGGCTAGGAAAATGCGACCCGCCAAGCTCAAACGCTGCCTCCGGGCGGCCCAAATCCCTGTCGCCTTGGCGACGGTGATTACGGCACTTTTCAGTTTCGGCCTGCAGTCCTCGGACGATGGCGGTGCCGAGGCTGGGCACCGAGCCGGTCTGACCGGTGACGTGCGGATCGTCACGGAAGCCCGTCTTGGATGGGTGACGTGCTCCGAAGGACGCCGAGCGTGAAGGGTCGGAGTTAACGCGGCGTTGACTGACTCCGACCAACCACGTCCTTCCACTTCTCCGTTATGCAAGCGCGTTCGTGGCATGAGGACGCTTTGGGCCTCGTGGATTTCGCTTCGATCGCGTGCCCTTAACTCCCGCAATGCCCAAACCGCAGAAGATGCCCGTCGCATCGATCAAAATCCCACTGGTGTGCTGCGCGGCTTGCAAGAGTCGTTGCGCAAGGGCGAGTTCCGGTTCAGCTTGCAGCGTGGGGTACTGCAACGAAGGAAGGAAAAGAAGCCAAGACCTATTGTTGTCTCCCCTGTCACGAACCGAATAGTACAACGGGCGATCCTTGAGACCCTTCAGGACCAAGCTCCAAGTGTTATACGTAGGTTGGGTGATATACCCAACGCGCTCCGAACTCGTACATCCGTCGGCGGCATCCCTGGTAAGGGAGCTAGCGACGCGGTTCAATTGATTTCTGCCGCCATTTCCGCTGGTGCCACCCACTACATCCGTTCCGATATTGTGAAGTTTTTCACTAAGATACCGACGGCATCATTAATTCAGTCAATCCGCGAGCAAACTGGAGATGACGAGTTCACCCACTTAATACAAACGGGCCTTAATGTTGAACTTGAAAATGCCTCCGACCCTATGGTCTCCGAATGGATCGATCTGTTTCCCAATGGAGAAATTGGAGTTCCCCAGGGGTCCAGCCTTTCTGCGTTTTGCGCCAACTACGTCCTACGTCGATTTGATGTGGGCCTGAATGGCCCGAACCTAACCACGATCCGTTATATCGACGACTTTGTGATTCTTGGAGATTCGGAGACGGCGGTCCGCAATGCGTGGTCCAATGCCCTCGATTTTCTTGATGAACTTGGCTTGGAAGCTCATATGCCCGAGTCAGGGGGCACCAAAGCCTCCCAGGGAAAGGTGTCCGATGGCTTTGACTTCCTATCGTACAGATTTCGTCAGGGCCAAATTGGTTTGTCACGCGACGCGAAGACACGCCTTCTCCAAGATATAGACGCGGAAATAAGGGCTGCCAAACGCACCATTCAGACTTCTTGGGCTGAGTCCAGGAGGGCAGAACCGAGGTTTGCCCAAGCATTGGTACATCTAGACCGAAAAGTTCGGGGCTGGGGCGATAGCTTTCGGGATGTCAATCAGAGAGTTCAGTTCAATCAGCTCGACGACAAGCTCGTAACACGAATCCAAGCATTCATCGGCTGGTACACGTCACGGGTGGGACAACATACAGGAAAAGAAAAAATGCGAGGGCTGGGAGTCGCGCTACTTGGAGACACCCCGCGTCAACAAATCCTTGATGACTTCGATTCTTGCGCAAACCGCGATCTCTGAGTCGCCAAGCAAAATCTGACTCCACGCCGGGCATGACGATATGAGGGCATGAGTCCTGCATGAAAACCGCCTCTTGTTCGCTATTTTTGAATTAATTCCCGCAGCGGGCTTGTATTCTGAAAATCAGTGCTAATATGGAGCAGTGGAAGCGGCATCCGCGGGGCTGCTTCGCGCCGGCGCGAAAAAGATTCTAACGGAACGGACGGGAGAGGTGCGCCCTGATTTCGGGGTCTCGCGCACGCAGGCGCAATCAGGCGCGCAAACCGCGCCGGCGCGAACACCCGCCCGCGCCCGCACGCGATACGCGCGAAACAGGGTCCCGCTTGCCGGGCCGGCGGAGGGGCGAATGGAACGGAGCGGGGCGGAATGCGATGGAGGAACGGCATGCGGAATACAGACGGAGACGCGAAATCTCCTCTCCCGCTCGCGGGAGAGGTCGGGAGAGGAACGGCGGCCGGGCAACCGGAGAGCGCCTTGCCGGGACGGGAAAGGGCCTCCCGCCGCGGCCCCCGGATCGGGATCCGGGGCCGGCCCTCCCTCGCAAGCTTGGGAGGGGGAAAGAGCGGGCGGAACATGACATTTCCGGCGGGCCTCATGACAAAACATGACATCTCATGACACCGCGCCGGAGGTCCCGTCAGCCGATACGGTCCCTCACGCCGGCGACGGCCTCCAGCATGCGTTCATGGTCGCCGACGAAGCGGAGCGCGATATGTCCGGCGCCGCGCTCGGCATAGCCGCCGATCCAGTCCGCGGCGGCTTCCGGCGCGCCGGCGAAGGCGGTCTGGCGCTTGCGGAGGACGGCAGCGGGCACGCCGTAATAGCTCTCCAGATAGGCATCGATGCGCGCATTGCCCGCGTCCGCGTCCTCGTCGAGCGCAATCGTCAGATAGACCGCGCCCGTCAACGCGCCAGCCGGACGCCCCGCCTCGACGGCGGCGGCCTGCACCGTCCGCCATCCCTCGCCCCAGCCTTCGGCGTCGGGGCCGGTCGGGAACCAGCCGTCGAATTCCCGTGCGGCGCGCTTCAGGGCGGCGGGCACGCCCCCGCCGAGCCAGACCGGCGGGCCGCCCGGATTGTGCGGGGTCGGCCCGAGCACGCCCTCCTTCACGGGCCAGCGCCCCTCCCAGTCCACCGGCTCCCCGGACCAGAGCGCGCGGCAGAGCCGGAGCCCCTCCAGCATCCGGCCGACGCGCTTCTCGAACGGCACGCCGGCGGCGGCGAATTCGGCGCGGATATTGGGCACGTCATTGGCGATGCCGTAGCCCAGGATCAGCCGTCCCTCGGCGATCCGGTCCAGCGTCGCGACCTGGTGCGCCAGCACGACGGGGTTGCGCAGCGCCGGCAGCAGCACGGCCGTGCCGACCGCAACGCGCTCTGTGCGCGCCGCCACCGCCGCCATCAGGGTCAGCGGGTCGTGACGCGGCCTTGCGAGCAGGCTGTCGCCGATCCAGATCGAGTCGTAGCCGAGCGCCTCGGCCCGCTCGGCCAGCGCCAGCATCGGCCCGGTCTCGTTCTCGCCGCTCATGATGCGCTCGCGGGTGGGCAGCAGGTAGCCGAGTTTGGGTGCGGTCATTTACCGGTATCTCCGAAAGGGGTCGGCGCAGTTTCACCAATTTGCCGGCTGCCGCAATTCAGCCGTGCTGGACCGGGCCGGGCGGAGGCGCTACCTCATCGCAGCATCGGCGTCCGGGGAGAAACATCATGTTGCCGTTGGAGGGGGTCCGCATCGTTGCGGTCGAGCAGTACGGGGCCGGGCCGTTCGGCACGATGCAGCTTGCGGACCTCGGCGCGGAGGTCGTCAAGGTGGAGAACATTGCCGAGGGCGGCGATGTCGGGCGCTTCGTGCGCCACCCGCAGGACCCGCTGCCGGAAGGCGACAGCCTGTTCTTCCAGGCGTTCAACCGCAACAAGCGCTCGGTGGCGCTGGACCTCAAGCAGGAGGCCGGCCGGGAAGTGCTGCACGACCTTGTGCGCTCGGCCGACGGGATGCTCGACAATCTGCGCGGCGACCGGCCGGCGAAGCTGGGCCTGACCTATGAGGCGCTCAAGGCGGTCAACCCGGCCATCGTCTGCGTGCATCTCTCCGCATATGGACGCGAGGGCCCGCGCGCCGCCTGGCCCGGCTACGACTACCTGATGCAGGCGGAGGCGGGCTATCTCTCGGTCACCGGCGAGCCGGGTTCGCCGCCTGCGCGCATGGGGCTCTCCATGGTCGATCTCGCGACCGGCGTTCAGGCGGCGCTCGCCATGACCTCCGGCATTCTGGCAGCCCGGGCCGGCGGCAGGGGCATGGACCTCGACGTCTCGCTCTACGACACCGCCATGTCGAATGTCGGCTATCTCGCCTGCTGGTATCTGACGGCGGGCATCGTGCAGGGCCGCGAGCCGCGTTCGTCGCATCCGAACCTCACACCCTCCCAGCTCTACCGCACACGCGACGGCTGGCTGTTCATCATGTGCAACAAGGAGAAATTCTGGGGCGAGCTGGCGGACGCGCTCGGCCGGCCGGAGTGGAAGGACGACCCGCGCTTCCGGGACTTCGCCGCCCGCCTCGCCAACCGGGACCTGGTGACGGAAATGCTGGACGAGGCGCTCTCCGCGAAGACGACGGCGGAATGGCTGGATGTCCTGCAGGGCCAGGTGCCGGTCGCTCCCGTCCACGATATCGCCTCCGCCATGGATGCGCCCTTCCCCACCGAAACGGAGCGCCATCTCTGGGTGGACCATCCTTCCGGCCGCCGCGTCGGCTCGGTCGGCCCGCCGCTACGGACCGGCGCGGGCCCGCCCCCCCGGCCCGCGCCGCCGCCGGGCGCCCGTACGGGCGCGGCCCCCCCGCCGATACGGACCGGCGCGGCACCGCCCGCCCGGCCCGCACCGGCGATGGGCGCCGATACGGACGAGGTGCTGGCCGGGCTCGGCTACAACCCGGACAGGATCGCCGCCCTCAGGGCCGCGAAAGTCATCTGACGCCTTCGCCGGCTTCCTCGAATTCGGCTTCCGCCAGCAGCACCGCCCATTGCGCGCCGTGCATGTCGCGGTCGCCGCGGCTGCCCTGGGGCACCGGGCGCGGGAAGCTGAACTTCACGACCCGGATTTCGGGCAGCTCATATCGCCCGACCCGCTCCGGGTCCACGCGGTAGAGGCGCCCGACCGCCCTGGTCGAGAGCGCTGCATTGACCCGCTG
>MPNF01000134.1 GCA_002238885.1 Alphaproteobacteria bacterium bin95
CCCTGCGTTCATGGCGCGAGCGTCCGGCCTTCATAGCCGCTGCTCCGCCTCGGCGATAGCGGCGTGGATCGGAGGACTTCTCTGCCGCAGGATTGCGCCTCCTGCCGGAATCGACGCCCTTGACGGCGCTTGTTTTTTGTAGTGACATAAATGATGCAGATCGAATACGACCCCGCCAAGCGCGGCGTCACGATTCGAGACCGTGGTCTCGACATGGCCGATGCAGGCTACGTGTTTGAAGGCGACACCATCACCATCGAGGACGAACGCAGGGACTATGGCGAGACCCGTTATATCACGGTCGGATTTCTCGCCGGTCGCATGGTGTTCGTGGCGTGGACCCCGCGCGACGGCTCTCGCCGCATCATCAGCATGAGAAAGGCCAATGCCCGTGAACAAGAGCTCTACACACCCCGGTTCCGATGACGACCTGCCGGATTTCAGCACCCCTGAGTGGCAGGCGAAATTCGCTGAGGCCCCGGTGCGCCGCGGCCGGCCGAAATCCGATGTGACGAAAGTTCGAACCACGCTTCGTCTCGACCCTGACGTCCTCGCCGCCTTCCGCTCGGGCGGGCCAGGTTGGCAAAGCCGCATCAACGAAGCGCTCCGAAAGGCCATGGGCCTCCCCTGAGGAGGGGAACCTTTTTTCCCCGCCAACGGCAGGCAATGCGGCTGTTCCGCCCCGGCGATAGCGGATCGAGTCATCGGCTCCGGGTGAAAAAGAGCGCGGTCAGGGGGCGAGGAGGCGCAGCAGGCCGGGGTCGGCCTGCACTTCGTCTGCCGTTCCTTCTATCGCGACCTGGCCGCGGTCGATGACATAGGCATAGTCGGCGATGGAAAAGGCGAGTTCCATGTGCTGCTCGACGATCACCAGCGCCATCTCCTTGCTCAAGGCCGCGAGCCGCTCGGCGATCTCCTCGATCACGCCAACCCACACGCCTTCCGTCGGCTCGTCGAGCAGCAGCAGCTTCGGCCGGCCCAGAAGCGCACGGCCGATGGCGAGCATCTTGCGTTCCCCCCCGCTGAGCGTGCCGGCAATCTGGTCCAGCCGGTCCGCCAGTTTCGGAAACAGGGAGAGGCTCTGGTCGATCTCCCGGGAGTCGGGATTGCCGAGCGCGCCGATGGCGAGATTCTCGCGCACGCTGAGGCCGCTGAACACGGCATGCTCCTGCGGCACATATCCGAGCCCGCGCCGCGCGCGCCGTTCGGTGGAGAGCCGCGTGCAGTCCTCGCCATCCACGACGACCCGTCCGCTGCGCGGGCGCAGTTCCCCGGCGATGCTCTGCAGCAGGGTGGTCTTGCCCGCGCCGTTGCGCCCCAATATCGCGACCGCTCCGGTGTGCGGCGCCCTGATCGACAGGTCGAACAGCACCTGGCTGCGGCTGTAGAAGGTGCACAGGTCGTGCACTTCGAGGAGCGGCCCGTCAGACACGGCTGAGATACACCTCGCGCACTTTCTCGCTGTTCTGGATCTCGGCGACCGTGCCGCTGTCCACAACGACGCCCTGGTTCAGCACCGTCAGCCGGTCGCAGATTTCGCGAATGAAGTCGAGGTCGTGCTCGACGATAACCATGGCGCAGTGGCCGCGCACCGGCTCCAGGATTTCGGCGGTAGCCCAGCGCTCCTCGGGGCTCATCCCGGCGGTGGGTTCGTCCAGAAGCAGAAGTTTGGGTTGCCGGACGAGCGCCATGGCGATTTCCAGCCATTGCTGCTGGCCGTGGGACAGGATGCCGGCGAGGTCGTCGCTGCGCTCGATCAGGCGGAAGCGGGCGAGGGTCTCGCGGATCCGCGCATCGTAGCCGCCCCGGGTCAGCGAACGCACCAGGTCGCGCAGGCGGTCGCCGGCCTGGAGCGCCAGCAGGACATTGTCATAGACGGTGAGGTTGGGCATCACGCTGGTGATCTGGAACTTGAGGCTGATGCCGAGCCTCGCCCGCCGCTCGGGCGGAAGTGCGGTAATATCGGTGCCGGCGAAACGGATTGCGCCCCCTGTCGGAATTTCGGCTCCGGCAATACATTTCATTAGGGTGGATTTGCCCGATCCGTTGGGACCGACCAGGCCGTGGAACTGGCCTTCGGCGACCGAGAAGGCGACCCCGTCGAGCGCCCGCAAGGCGCCGTAGAGCTGGACGACGCCTTCGGCCTCAAGCAGCGCCATCGTCGCCGTCCTCGCCTTTCGGGGGCTTCCCGAACCGGCCGTATCGCTCTCGTTCGGGCACCAGCAGGCCGATCAGGCCTGTCGGGCGGAACATGACCACCACCAGGAGCAGTGCTCCAAGAATGATCGGCCAGATTTGCGGGTACCGGTCGGCCAGCTCGAACCCGACATATTCTATGGCGCCCACCCCGATTACCGCGCCGATCAGCGTGCCGATGCCGCCGAACAGGACGAAGATCACGGCCTGGGTGGACACCAGGATCCCGATCGAGTTGGGCCAGATGAACCCGTCGTGGAAGGCCAGCAGGCCGCCGCCGAGGCCGGCGATGGAGCCGGCGAGCGCAAACATCATCGTCTTGTATGTCTGCACGCGGTAGCCGAGGAAGGTCAACCGCGACTCCTGCTGGCGTACTCCGGCGAGCACCAGGCCGAACTGCGACCGCACCAGCCAGCGGCACAGCAGGTACACGCCAAGCAGCAGGCCGAGCACCATGTAGTAGAACACAGGCCCCTCATAGAGCGGGTAATCGCCGACGGTGAGCGAGGGAATCGACGGAATGCCGTTCTGGCCGCCGAGATAGTACCAGGACAGCGCCAGCCTTTGCCCGATATAGGAGCCGGTGAGCGTGCCGAGGGCGACGAAGATGATCGGCGGCGGAAACCGGGTCATCAACAGGAACCATCCGACGAACAGCGACAGCACGAACCCGACGGCGACCGCCATCGGCAAGGCGATGAACACCGAAGTGATCTCGAGGTCGCGCGCTGCGACCGCCACGGCATATCCGGCCCCGCCGAAGAACAGCGCCTGGCCGAAGCTCATGATCCCCGCATAGCCCCAGCAGAGGTCGAAGCTGATCGCCAGCAGGGCGAGAATCATCACCCGGGTAACGAAGATCACCCAGAAATGGTCCAGCCCCGCAGGCATCGCCAGCAGCGCGGCCAGCACCGCCACCTCCAGAACCAGGATGACGGGCCAGCCGCGCGGGTTGAGGGTCATGGCAGCTCAGGGATCAAAGGCATTCCCCCGGCTCGACCATGCCGTCGCTCTGTTCCGCGATCTCGTAGCGTCCGCTCTTGCAGACCGCGATATACATGTTCATGCGGCAATGATACGTGCCCGGCACCATTTCCGACCCGCCGCCCGGGCCGTTCTCGATCTTGGCATGGTCGATCGCAGCCGCGACATCGTCGCGCTCCAGGTTGCCTGCCTCGTTGACCGCGGCTTCCCACATCTTGAGGCCGCGATAGATGCCGGTCGCAGCGCTGCCCGCAGCGAAGCCTGGGCCGTCCGGGAACTTCGCGTCGTATCTGGCGTGCAGGTCTGCGCTGAACCGGTGCTCTCCGCCATCCGATATGGCGCGGAAATAGTCGAGGCAGCTCACCAGGCCCTCCATCTCGTGGGGCGGATGGAAGTTGAGCAGGTTCTCGTCGTAATAGACGCAGGACAGGCGCCCGCCCCGCTGCTGGTAGCCCGCCTCGTACACCTGCTTCACGAAGGGCGCGAGGCCCGGCGGGATCACGGTGAAGAACACGATGTCGATGTTCTCGTTCATGATCTTGGAGACGGTCGCGCTGTATTCGATCTGGTCGAGCGGATAGTACTCCTCGAATACCACCTCGCCGCCATTGGCCTCGACCACCTTGCGCGCATACTCGTTGAGCCGGTGCGGCCAGATATAGTTCGCCGAGGGGAACGCGAAGCGCTTGGCGCCGTCGGCCATCAGCCAGGGAATCAGCGCGTCGCATTGCTGCGCCGGGGTGGGGCCGGTGCAGAAGAGGTAGGGCGTGCACTCGCGGCCCTCATAGAGCTGCGGGTAGATGTAGAGCGTGCGTCCGCGATTGACGATCACATCCTTGATCGCATTGCGCATGGAACTGGTGATGCCGCCCAGGACCACATCGACCCGGTGGCGCTGCACCAGCTTGCGCACATTGTTGACTGCGACCGATTCATTGGACGCGGTGTCCTCGATATAGAGCTCGAGCGGCCGGCCGATCACACCGCCGGCGGCGTTGATGTCCTCGACCATCATGCGGGCGGTGTTGGCGCAGGCATTGCCGGCAATGCCGATCGCGCCGGTCAGGTCGGTAGCGATGCCCACCTTGATCGGATCGGCCGCACTGGCCCATTTCGCCGGGACCACCCAGCTGCCGAGGCCCGTCGCTACGGCGCCGGCCGTCCAGGCGGTGCTCGCAAGGAAACGGCGGCGAGGGAGCGCGCCCCATCCTCCGTTCGCAGATTCACGTTCGCTCATCTCAGAGTCTCCTCTTGGTGAACAGGCCCGTGGGCCTGAGTCGGATCGCAACAATCGCCAGAACAAAAACCATGATGTCGGCAAGGATCGGGTTCATGACCCAGGGAAATGCGGCCGTCGTCGCGCCGATGAGCGCGGCGCCCCCGATCGGGCCTTCGAAGGTCCCGACCCCGCCCAGCATGATCGCGAGAAACGCCTGGATCAGGAAACGCACGCCGAGATCGGCGCTCAGCGGGAATGCCGGCACCATCAGCGCGCCGGCGAGGCCGGCGCCCCGGATCGGGCCTTCGAAGGTCCCGACCCCGCCCAGCATGATCGCGAGAAACGCCTGGATCAGGAAACGCACGCCGAGATCGGCGCTCAGCGAGAATGCCGGCACCATCAGCGCGCCGGCGAGGCCGGCGAGACCGCATCCGAACGCAAAGGTGAGCGCGTAGATCTGGCCGGTCGAGATGGCGGCGCTCCGTGCAAGCGCAGGATTCTCCAGCGAGGCGCGGATCTTGAGGCCGAGCGTCGTGCGGCGGAGCAGCAGATACGACACCAGCACCACCAGGACGGTAATCAGGATGACGGTGAGTCGCCATCTGGAAATGCTGATATCGCCGATATCGATCATGCCGGGAAGCGGTTCGGGAATCGCGTGGTAGAGCCCGCCGATCAGGCCGCGGACCGTTTCGCGGATCACCACGCCGATGGCATAGGTTCCGAGCATTGCGATGATCGGGGCGGCATAGAACCGGCGGATGACGGTGCGTTCGAGCACCAGCCCGACCAGCGCAACCGCAAACGGCGCCACCGTCATGCCGAGCCAGATCGGCAATCCCAACTCGTCGAACACGAAGACGGTATAGGCGCCGAGCAGGACGAAATCGCCGTGGCCGAGATTGAAGATCCCCATCATGCTGGCGATCACCCCGAGCCCCAGCACCACCAGGACGATGAACGAGGTGAAGCTGATAATGTCGAACGCCGCGTCGATCGGCATGAAAGGGTCGCCCCGCTTTACCTGGGATCGGGCGCGCGGGCGCTCCAATCGACGGTCGCCTCGTAGCTGCGCGCGATGCGCACGATGTCCGCTTCGGCATAGGGCCGCCCGATGGTCTGGAAGCCGACCGGCAGCCCGGCGGCCGTGAAGCCGCATGGCACCGTGATCGACGGCAGCCCGGTCACATTGGCCGGGCAGGAATGGCGCACATAGGCGTTGGTCGTGGTTTCCTCCTCGCCGTCGGGCCAGGTGAACATGTCCCGGTCCACCCGCGCAGCGGCGGCGGGCACGGTCGGGGCCACGATCGCATCGACGCCGCCCGGCGCCATGAGCGCGGCCCAGCCCTGCTTGATTTGCTCGCGCACCCTCAGCGCGCGGATATAGTCGGTCGCCGGTATCAGTTCGCCGGCTTCGAGGAAGGTGCGGACATCCTCGCCATAGAGATCCGCGCGGGTGCGCAACTCCTTCTCGTGGTAAGCGCTGGCCTCCGGCAGGCATAGGCCGAATTCGACGGCCATGTAGGTCTTGGCGAGCGGCAGCTCGACTGGCACGATCTCCGCGCCGGCCGCCTGAAGCGCCGCCAACGCCGCTTCGACCAGGCCCCGGGCTTCGTCGTCCATCCCGTCGAAGTAGAAATTGGTCGGCCTGCCGAGACGCAGGCCTGCAATGCCGTCGTTCATGCCCGCGGTGTAGTCGGGCACCGGCAGATCAACGCTGCCCGGATCGCGCGCATCGTATCCGGCGAGCACGCCCAGCATGTTGGCCGCGTCCTCGACCGTCCGCGCGAGCGGCCCGACATGGTCGAGCGACCAGCTCAGCGAGGTGACGCCGGCGCGGCTGACCCGCCCGTAGGTCGGTTTCAGCCCCACCAGGCCGCAGAGCGCCGCGGGAATGCGGATCGATCCGCCGGTATCGGTGCCGATCCCGGCAAAGCAGCCGCGCGCGGCGACACTCGCGGCTGTGCCGCCGCTGGACCCGCCCGGGATGCAGTCTGTGTTCCACGGGTTGCGCGTGGTCGGCGTCGAAATGCCGTAGGCGAACTCGTGGGTGTGGGTCTTGCCGACGATCACGGCGCCCGCATCCTTGAGACGGGCTACGACCGCCGCGTCCGAGTCCGCCATGTGGTCGTGGCGCACCTTCGAGCTCGCGGTTGTGGCGAGGCCCGTCATGTCGCAGAGGTCCTTCACGCAAACCGGAATGCCGTGCATTGGCCCGCGAACCCGGCCCGCGGCGAGTTCCTTCCCGGCCGCTGCGGCGGCTTCGAGCGCCTCCTCCCCGGTGACCGTGACATAGGCATTGAGCGCCCCCTCGGTCTCGCCGATCCGGGCGAGGCAGCTCTCGGTGAGCTCGACGGCCGAAATGTCCCCGGACTTCAGCCGCGCCGCCGCCTCGGCCATGGTCAGGTCATAAAGGCTCATGACGCGCGGTCCGACTTGCGGCTCTTGAAAGCGAAGGATGGCGGGGTCTCGCCGAGATCGACGGCTTTCAGGCTGTCGAGCGCCGAATAGATAGTGCTCAGCCAGGGTTGAACGGCCTCGGCTCTCGTCCGGTCGAGCGCAAGCGCGGTCGCATTTGCCGCCCGAATCACGGCGTCGGGCGTCGGACTGGGTCGATTCGCAAAGTCCACAGGCTTGACCTCCACCGGGGGGTGGCTCGAAAGGACGCGATTTCGCAGATCCGAATAGCGGCTGAGAGCCGTTCCCCTCCCTGAGAAGACCGCACTGTGTAGGCCGCTACGGCCTGTGTCAAATCGTCCCGGTCCTTGGGGGCCATTCGGTCCCTGAGACGCCCGGCGCGCGATAGCGGGTTCGAGCCGCTACAGGCGTCGGCTCAAAGTCAGCATGCGGGTCGCGGCGCTGCCCCTAAAGCAACGCGCCGTAAGCATCCAGAATGTCCTCGAACGCCGCCGTCAGGCCGTCGAATTCGTCGGGGCCCATGGGGAGGGAGAGGACCATCATGCCGCGGCGCGACACATAATGAGCGCGGGCCATCATCTCCAGGTGGAAGAGGGCGCGCGCTTCCTTTGGCGCGGCGTCGGTGTCGGCCGGGCCGGTGAGATCGGCATCGGTCGGGTGGAACATCATCATCGAGCCGTAGCCGGTCACCTGCGCGGGCAGGTTGCGGGCCTCGATGGCGCCGTTGAGGCGCTGGC
>MPNF01000135.1 GCA_002238885.1 Alphaproteobacteria bacterium bin95
GCAAAGTAGCGTGCGCCGTGGAAAGGCGCTTTTCCCTAGCGGGTGCGAATCCCGCCCGGCAACTTTCGCTCCAGCCGGTAGCAATCGGAGCGGATTATGGAGGTAACGACATAGTCCGAAGCACTCTGACAGACGGACCGCGCAAGGCGGTTCAGCGACCATGCGGGCCGCAACGTGAGTGAACGCTGAGCAGGCCTCGAAACGTGAAGACGCGGAAGCCGACCCGATCGCTACTTCGGGGAAGGCTGCCACCGACCGGGAAGCGAGCGAAATGAGCACCGGGCGGTTCCGCCGGGGTAGTGGCGGCGGCACGCATGGAAGAGGGGAAGGGTAGCAACACGGGAAGCCCTGTCGGTGGCGTGCACGCGTCAACCGGAACCCCGTGAGGGGCAGGCCGGGCCGGCAGGGTGGCGGACAGGCCCGTACGACTGAAGACGCCGGGTAATGCCGGTCGAGGAAAGGGGCCTGACTTTGAGAACGGTGTGGAAAGGAGGCAAGGCGTGACCACTGGCGAGAGCCTAACAGGGTCAGACAAGGTTCGGAAACTTCAGACCATGCTACATGCGAAAGCGAAGGAAGAACCCGACCGGCGTTTCCACGCGCTGATCGACAAGGTGTGGCGCGAGGACTTTCTTGCCGAAGCCTGGAGGCGTGTCCGCCGCAACGGCGGCTCTGCCGGGGTGGACGAAGAGACCGTCGCTGACATCGAGTCAATCGGCGTAGAACGCTGGCTTGGGGAACTGTCGCGGGATCTGAGGGACGGGACCTACGTGCCAAAACCGGTGCGGCAGGTGCTGATCCCGAAGAAACAGCCCGGAAAGTTCCGGCCATTGGGCATCCCCTGCATACGGGACAGGGTGGCGCAAACATCGGCCCTGCTCGTGCTTGAGCCGATATTCGAAGCCGACCTGCAACCGGAGCAATACGCCTACCGACCGGGGCGGAGCGCGAACGACGCGGTAAAGCGCGTCCACAGGCTCCTGAACACGGGGCACAACGAGGTGGTCGACTGCGACCTGTCCAATTACTTCGGCGAGATTCCCCATGCCGAGTTGATGAAGAGCATCGCCCGGCGCGTAAGCGACGGCAGGATGCTTGGGCTCATCAAGGCGTGGCTGGAGATGCCGGTGGAGGAGGACGACGGCAAGGGCGGCAAACGCCGCTCGAACCGGGCGCGCAGGGAGCGGAAGGGGACCCCACAGGGTTCCCCGATCTCGCCGCTGGCCAGTAACCTCTACATGCGGCGCTTCGTGCTGGGCTGGAAGGCGCTGGGCTACGCTCGGCGCTACTGCTCGGAGATCGTGAACTATGCGGATGACTTCTGTGTGGTCGGCAAGGCCCCGGCGGCGGACATGCTGGTGGCGGTCAAGCGGCTCATGGACAGGCTGAAGCTGCCGATCAACGAACAGAAGACCCGATGCCTGCGGTGCCCGGAGGAGCCGATAGACTTCCTCGGACACCGCGTGGGACGCAACTATGGCCTGCACGGACGACCTTATATCGGGACCCGCCCGAGCAAGGCGAGCGTCCAGAGCATCTGCCGCCGGATCAGTGAGCAAACAGTCGCGCGATACGGGACGATGAAGACCGAGGAAATGGTGCAGCGCCTGAACTGGATGATATCCGGGTGGGCGAACTACTACCGCCACGGTCAGGTCGGCCCTGCCTACGCGGCAATCAACAATCACTCGACGAGACGGCTGCGACAGTGGCTCTGCCGGAAGCACAAGGTGAAAAGCGGGAAGTACGTGCGCTTCCCCAACCCCCGGCTGTGGAAACACTACGGCCTGACCTGCCTTGAGCCAAAGACCCAGGGCCTTCCGTGGGCGAAGGCATGATCTCAAAGGAAAGCCGGATGCTGGAAATCGGCACGTCCGGTTTGACGAGCGGGGGCGAGAAAACGTGGCTAAGGAAGAGACTGAGGCACCGGCACCGCGCGAAAGCCGCCGGATAACCGCCACTCCCTCAACCTAAGGCAGGGCGCGTCTCCCCCCGACTCTACCACCCGGTGTCAGCAAAGTAGCCACCCCTCGGGGGCGGCGGATTTTGGAACGACACAGGGTGCCGCCCTACGCCTCGCTGAACTTGAACAGTCGGCATGGATTATTGCTGGGTCCGGTTTCGGGAAGTTGTTGAAATCATTGAATAGTGGGGTCCAGGTTGGGGAGGGTTGAGAAAAATGTAGTGAAACATTTTTTGCAGATATAGGCTTGTTTTATTGATTTGTAGATATCGCCGACATACAACGCGGTCATGTTCGTGCGCGAAACGACCGCCCGGGGCCACCGCTACCTCTACCTCGTGGAGAGCGTCCGCGAAGGCAAGCGGGTGCGCCAGCGCACGATCCGGGCGCTCGGGCGCAAGGACATATTGCAGGAGAGCGGCGAACTCGACCGGCTGATCGCGTCTCTGGCGCGCCATTCGGAGCGGTCTTTGGTTCTGGACGACATGGAGGCGGGCGCGCTTGCCTGCACCCGCATCGGCGGCCGGCTGCTGTTCGGTCGCCTGTGGGAGCGGCTGGGGCTGGGCGAGGTGGTGAAGGAGCTTCTGGACGGCCGGGGCTTCGGGTTCGATGTCGAGCGCGCGGTGTTCGTGAGCGTGCTTCACCGGCTGTTCGTGTCGGGCTCGGACCGGTCGTGCGAGAAATGGATGGCGGACTACGCCATCGAGGGGGTGGAGGGTCTGCGCCTTCACCATCTCTACCGTGCGATGGCATGGCTCGGCGAGGAGCTGGAGCCGGCGGCGGCCGGCGCTCTGGCGCCGCGCTGCGTGAAGGATGCGGTGGAGGAACGGCTGTTCGTGCGCCGGCGCGACCTGTTCACCGACCTGTCGCTGGTGTTCATGGACACCACGACGCTGTCCTTCCACGGCGCGGGCGGTGAGGAGTTGGGGGCGCACGGCTACTCGAAGGACCATCGCCCGGACCTTCGCCAGATGGTGCTGGCGGTGGTGTTGGATGGCGAGGGGCGCCCGGTCTGCACGGAAATGCTGCCCGGCAACACGGCGGACACGACGGTTCTGCTGCCGATCGTGGACCGGTTGCGGTCCCGCTTCGGGATCGGTCGGGTGTGCGTCGTGGCGGATCGGGGGATGATATCGGCGGCGACGGTCGCGGCGCTGGAAGAGCGGGGCCTGGACTACATCCTGGGGGCGCGCGAGCGGCGCACGAAGGTGGTCCGCGAGGTGGTGCTGAGGGACGAGAGGCCCTTTGTGCCGCTTCTGATTGAGCGCGCCCGCGGCGAGACGCAGCTGTTCGTGAAGGAGGTCGAGGTGGACGGCGCGCGCTATGTCGTGTGCCGCAACGAGGCGGAGGCCGAGAAGGACCGCGCCGACCGGCAGGCCGTGGTCGAGGGCCTGCAGAAGCGCCTGGCCTCGGGCGAAAAGGCGCTGATCGGCAACAGCGCCTACCGGCGCTATCTGCGCCGCACGGGCGCGGGCAAGGCGTTCGAGATCGACGCCGGCAAGCTCGCCGACGAGGCCCGCTTCGACGGCATCTTCGTGCTGCGCACCAACGCCCGCATGACGCCGCTCAATGCCGTGCTGCGCTACAGGGAGCTGCTCACGGTCGAGGAGCTGTTCAGACGGGCGAAGGCCCAGATGCGCACCCGCCCGATCTACCACTCCTGTGACGCGGCGATCCGAGGCCATGTCTTCTGCTCCTTCCTCGCCCTCGTCCTCCAGAAGGAACTGGCCGACCGCTGCCGCGCTGCCGGCGTCATCGTCGAATGGGGCGACCTGATCCGCGATCTCGACCGCCTGCAAGAGGCCGCCATCGAGAAGGACGGCAAGCGCGTCACCACCCGCACCCACGTTGTCGGCCAGGTCGGGAAGGTCTTCCAGGCTGTCGGCATCGCGCTCCCGCCCAACTGGCGCGAACACACCGCCTGACTGCCTCCGAAATCACGGAAATGTAGTGGGTACACTCGGCAACGCCGGCGTAACCCTCTGTGTCGTCGAATACTTTTTATCCGTGCTGTTGAAGTTGAGCCAAGGTTTTCCTCAACAGGGTGCCGGGCCCCTGGCTGTTCCTCGGGATCGTGGCGCGGCCGGAGGACGGTGAGCCGTGGGAATGCCTTGCCGCCTGGGCTCAGCCGATCGTGGCGCCGGAATGCCCGGTTCCGGTCGACTCCAGGCAGGAACGGCGCGCCTTCGAAACGCTCCGCCGCCTGGCCGCTTTCCTTGAGGACGGCATGTCGCTGCGCCAGGCGCTCGGAGCCGGTGTCCGGGTCCAGCTGGAGAAGCCGCTGACGCCGTACGAGACAGCGCTCGGCCCCTGCCTGCCCGACTTCGTTCTCACCGTCATCCTGCCGGCTGCGACGGCGGACGGGGAACCCCGCCCTCCGGACGACGGCGCCACGGCGCGCTACATCGTCGAGGTCATGGGCTCCGACGATGCCGGATACGAGTGGAGGAAGGCCAAAACGCACGCCCGCATGCGCAGGATCGGGCGGCTGTTCCGCATGGAGGCGGCGGAGTTCGATTCGCGCTTCAACGATATCGAGCGCCAGGGCGGACGGATCGCGCACGACATCGCCAACGACCTCGTATGGCGCCGGGGGCCGGCGGCCGAATCATGACCCCGCTGGTGGTGATCGAACCGGTCCCGGAACCGGGGACATACAGCGCGCTGGCAATCGATCGGCCTCGAACGAACGAAGTTCCGAAAGGCGCCTTACCGAAACCGCGTTCGGGAATTGCTCCGGACGAGTCTGCACACCCCAGCCTGTCCTCTCCTATTCGGTTATCGCCAACAGCGCCCCAGCAGCGGCCGTCTTGAGGCGCTTGAGCGGCACGCAGCCACCTTCTATCCGCGCCAGGTCCTTCTTGCTCCAGTAGCCGTAGTCTTCATCCAGTTCGGGATCCCAGTCATCCTGCGACAGAAGACCGGCGGCAAGGTCTTCGTCCTTCTCATTTCCGAACCAGAGACAGAGCCGCACTTCGCGAAGGTCCAGACAGACGCCGAGACCTATCCAGGAGTCCCCTCTCGTGTATGCCCGGGCGAATACCTCGTTTTGCCAAAGAGATTTCGCGTCGAATCCAAGGCCATACCAATGTGCCGCTTCGGCGATCGACCAGGCTTCCAGGTCCTCACTAACGACCCTCTCCCAGACCGCGTCCCAGAGGCCCTGAACCGCCGAGGCATAGTCGCAGCGCACCTGATGGGCGGCGAGAACGGCGGCGTGAAAGTCCGGGAGTTGATCCCAGCCCAGCGTGTCGGGAACTTCCAGAGACCTGCTGCCGAGTATGTGCTCGACCGCCGTCCTGACGGCCGGGTCGGCGACATATGAGGCATAGCTCTCGGGCAAACAGTAGGACATCGTTGTCGTCTCCGAAGGACATGGAAAAAGGACCGCCCCGGCTCCTAGCCGGCGCGGTCCCACAGCGTACGCCGGAACTGGCGGAACACCTCGTCGTCATGTTGCGGATCGAGAAACCGGTCGTAGGCGAGAAGCAGCGAGCGCCATGACCTCCAGCGCCAACACTTGTTCCTGGCGAGGGCGTGGGCGTCGCTCTTTCGAAAGCTTGGCGACACGACAAACAGGAGCGGCGGCTCCGGCCCGTCAATATCCCCGGCTTGTCTGTATCGTCTTTCGATCCTGCGCAGATGACGGCGATACGCCGGCAACTGGCCCGTGGTAACGCCATGACCGAATTTTGCCTCGATCACGGCACCCCGCTCGAACCCCCTGTCGTCCTGCCACTCGACGAGCAGGTCAATGCTCCGCTTGTCGGCGACTGGCGCTTCCGCCGTCGCCTGGACCTTCCTGAGAACAGCCCCCATTTCGTCCCGGCGACAGCCGAGCACAGTCAGCAAAGCCCGGATACGCCCGGCTCTCGTGCCGTGATCTTCGGAATGCAGAAAATAAGCGATCGCCTTCGTGACCTGGGGCTCCCTCAGCTTCACTCGGACTACCCACCCAAGCGGCGCAGCGTGGAAGAAATGGTGGGCATAATGGAACCCGAAAACATCTTCCATCGCCTGGCGCGCCTGCCGCCAGCCGGGCAACTGCCGAACGCGCAGGAGACGGTCCTGAACGACGCGAGCGAGCGCCCCGGAAAGCACTTCCGAGAACCGGCGCAGCGCCTCCTGCCCAGACGGCCAGCCCGGCGGTGCGAAATCCGGTTTCCCACATCGCAAGGCATATGCGACGGGGCCGGCCAGCCGGTCGCTGTAACGCTGCAGTGGGCCTGCATCGAAGGGTTCGGGAGCGCGCATCCTCAGTAGCCAGTCCCCATGACCTGCTCCTGGGCCTTGTTCGCGGGCTCTGCGACGGCCTTTTTGGCCAGCTGGCGCTCATACGCGGCGTCTGAGACCTCTTGCTGGGACTGGGCCTTGGCGGCCAACCCTGGATTGTTGTTCTCGGGGATCGGCTTCTCAAACTCCTCCCGCGCTCGTTGCACGACCGCAAGTTGCTCTGGCGTCAATCCTTCTGCGGTGTAACGCGGGCTCACTGAACCGCTTCCTCCATCGCAACGTTGCAACTCACTGTGCATTGGCCCCCCGACGCAAATACCCTTTTCGCGTATCGGCGATCACGGCGTCAAGCACCGTTGGACGGGCCGCCAGCACTCCCTTCGAACAGATCGGGTTGCGGTTGAGCTGTTCGGTTGGGACCTTCATCGGACCCTGACCGCGCCGGCATGTTCGGCGTATTCGACGCTTCCTCTGTCTCCGGCAGAACGGCCGCGGCGACTACTGCGGCGCGCTCGTCGCCAAGCACCCGGCGAAGCAGTTCGACCGCCTGCTCGCGCCGGCCGTCGCGGTCCATCGCTTTGAGGCGCATTTCCAGTAGGGCCCGCATGTCGTCAGCGAGATTCGAGGACGCCTCGCCCACGGAACGCATGTCGCGCGCAGCCGCCGCCATGTCACGGGAGAGGCCGCGCTGTTCCCCGGCATCCAGCACCAGCGGCCGGACGGGCGGCGCCTCCGGGAACAGGTCCACGTTGAGCGCACACTCGCAGAACCAGGCTGAAACCGACTCGCCGCGCGCGGCCGCCCAGGCCTGGACTTGCGCCAACTCTCCGTCGGTCAGGGAGACCGTGTGGTTCATGTTGGGCTTTCGATTGCGCGGCTTCGTCACGAAAAATGCTCCTCTTCGGCGAGAAGCAGAATCCCGGCCGCTTCCCCGACCGAGACAACCGCCTTTCCGCCTCCCGGAGCGCGAAAGGCGAAGCGGCCGGACTGCGAGACAGACAGAGCGTCCTCGCGTAGGCGGCGCTGCTTGTCCTCCGTCAGCACAAGGGCATGCCCGGACGGCTTCGGGGCCGCACCCTCGCCTTCGCCGGCAGCCCGCCGGCAGCACAGATACCCGAGGCGCGAGATTGGCAATTTCAACTTCCTGGCCCGCCTGCGCATCCGCTCCCACACCTCCGGTGCGCAGTAGATGCAACGTAAGCGGTGGGGACGGCCCACCTACCTTATATACAAGGAGTAGGTTTGGATTGGCCTTCTGTATGGGGAGGGCCATGTGTTGGACGATCTGGATCGCAGCGGTCCCATCGACTGGGATTGTCT
>MPNF01000136.1 GCA_002238885.1 Alphaproteobacteria bacterium bin95
AGGCTCGCGGTGCATCTCGGCATGGCGCTCGTCATCTTCGCCCTGCTCGTCTGGACGCTGCTCGACCGCATCCGCCCGCAGGAGGGGCGGCGATCTCTCTCGTCATGGCTGCTGCTCGGCCTGATTGCCGTCGCAATCGTCAGCGGCGCGCTGGTGGCCGGCAACAATGGCGGCCTCATCTACAACAGCTTCCCGCTGATGGACGGCGCGCTCCTGCCCGCAGACTACCGCAGCGGTCCGAGCTGGGCCGCCGACGCGCTGGAGAACCCGGCGGCGGCCCAGTTCCATCACCGCTGGCTGGCGGTCGCCGCCCTGCTCGCGGTGGTTGCGGCGTGGCTGCGGGCGGGCGGTCCGCGCGCGCGGGTGGCGGAGCATCTGCTTCTGGCGGCTGTTTCGCTCCAGGCGGGCCTCGGCCTCGCGACGCTGCTTGCCGTCGTGCCGCTCAGCCTGGCCGCCCTTCACCAATTGGGCGCGGTGCTGTTGCTGGCGGCGGCCCTGTTTCGCACTCACGCCGCCGCTGTCCGGCAAAGTATAAAATCATCCTTTACCGACAAAATGTCAGCAATACAGTAAAAACAATTCATCGTAACTAAATAGGAGATAAATCAATCAATACAATGTCAAGTATTCGCATCGTTGAAAATTCATCGGGTATATGCAAGGTTTTGCACACTCAGCCCTATCGCGATTTGAGGAGTTTTCCCGGTGACGGAGCAATTGGTAGAAACGGCCGAAGATGTATCGAAACTGGCTTTCGGGTTCATGGCTTCCAAGGCGCTCTTCGCGGCGCTGCACGTCGATATCTTTACCCAGCTTGCCGACGGCCCCAAGACGGCGGGTGCGCTTGCTGCGAAGACGAGCGTTCCCGTCAACCGGATCACCACGCTGATGACGGCGCTGACCGCGATCGGCCTGGTGGACCGCGAGGAGCAGAACTATTTCAACGCGCCGGGCGCCTCGACCTTCCTGGTGCGCGGCGCGCGCTACGACTTCGGTGATTACCTGCGCTACCAGATCGACCAACAGATGTACCCCTTCCTCACCCAGTTGAACGAGGTGATGGACGGCTCCCTCAACCCGGAGGCGGTGGACAGCTACCAGCATTGGATGTCGGACCCTGAGCAGGCGATGCTCTATAGCGAGGCACAGCACGCGGGTTCGTTGGGGCCGGGCCGCACGCTGGCGCGGCTGATCGATCTCTCCGGCTGCCACAACCTGCTGGATATCGGCGGCGGCACAGGAGCCATGTCAATCCGGCTGCTGGAGACCTTCCCCGAACTGGTCTCGACCATCATCGACTTCCCCAATGTCGCCGAGATCGGCTGGCGTTTCATTACCGAGGCCGGGATGGTGGACCGGGTGCGCTATATCCCGGGCAATGCACTGGCCGTTGACTGGCCGACCGAGCAGGACGCGATCCTGATGTCCTACCTGTTCAGCGGCGTCCCGGGTTCCGAACTGCCCCGGCTGGTGCAGCAGGCTTACGACTGCCTGTCGCCCGGCGGCCATTTCATCGTTCACGATTTCATGGTGGAGGACGACCGCACCGGCCCGCCCATGGCGGCGCTCTGGCAATTGCAGCACATGGCCTTCACGCCGGAGGCGCGCTCGGTGACGCCCGGCTGGCTGAAGAGCCGCATGACCGAAATCGGCTTCACCGTCCCCCGCGACGAGGAAATGGTGCCGGGCATGACCCGCCTCATCCATGCCCGCCGACCGGAATAGCGACCGGCCCGACGGTTATACCCGACCCGATCGGGACGGAGTGCGCCGCCGCTGCCTTGACAAGGCGGGAGAACGCCAGCTAACCGGGTCACAAAAGCGTCACCGAGCTTTGCTCTTATGAGCGCCGGGCAAGCTGGAGCGGCGGGCACTATGCCGACCTCGACCGGGACAGACCCGCAGATTGCGGCGCGGCAGCGATGGATGGGCATTCTGGCCAGGGCGGAAGACGGCGCGCTGGAAGCCGCCTGGGCCGACCTAGCGGACAAGCCCGAATACCGGCTCCTACGACCGCCCGAGACCGGCCTCGTCATGGTACGCGGGCGCGCAGGCGGAACGGGAAGCGCCTTCAATATGGGCGAGATGAGCGCGACGCGCTGCGCCGTCCAGCTGGAAGGCGGCGAGGTCGGAATCGCCTATGTCGCGGGACGCAGCGCCCGCCATGCCGAATTGGCAGCGGCGTTCGACGCGCTGCTCCAGCAGCCCGGGCGGCGCGAGGAACTCGACGAGGCAGTGGTCACGCCGCTGGAATCGGCCCAGCAGGCCCGGCGAGAAGAGAGCCGTGCAAATGCCGACCGGTCGCGGGTCGAGTTTTTCGCCATGGTCCGGGAACGGGACTGACCCCGTGTCGGCGCGAAGCAATGGCGCAACCCTCCAACCCGGGTTCGGCTCGCCGGTTCGGGACAGCCAGCAGGTGTTTCGCCGTGTGCTTGCGGCGATGTCGGAGCCCGGTACCGTGCACGACATCGCGGTCGAACTGGCCCCGCCGGCGCCGCTGGACCCGGCGACTGCCGCGGCATGTCTGACCCTGCTGGACTTCGAAACACCGGTCTGGCTGGACACTGCGGCCGATAGCGACGAGGTGCGGGCATGGCTCCGCTTCCATTGCGGCTGTCCCCTGGCCGCAGACGCCGGAGCCGCGCGGTTCGCCGTTCTGGCCGCTCCGGCCGCAATGCCCGCCCTTGCCTGCTTCCAGCTCGGCTCGGAAGCCTACCCGGACGAGAGCGCCACTCTCATCGCGCAGGTCGCATCACTCGAAACGGGGGAGGCGGTCGCGCTCAGCGGACCCGGAATCGAGGAGCGCCGGGACTTCCGCCCGGCCGGAGTCGCGGAAGGTTTCTGGAAGCAGCGCCGGGAGCTTGAGGCGCTGTTTCCCCAGGGCGTGGACCTCGTGTTCGCATCCGGCGCAAGCCTGGCGGCCGTGCCGCGCTCCACGCAGGTGAGGTTCTGAGATGTATGTCGCGGTCAAGGGCGGCGAGAAGGCGATCGAGGCATCGCACAGCCTGCTGGACTCGGCCCGGCGCGGCGATCCCTCCGTGCCCGAACTCTCAACCCGGCAAATATCGGAGCAGCTTTCGCTCGCCGTAGATCGGGTCATGGCCGAAGGATCGCTCTACGACCGGGAACTCGCAGCTCTTGCGATCAAGCAGGCCCAGGGAGACCTCATCGAAGCCGTCTTCCTGCTGCGGGCCTATCGAACGACCCTGCCGCGCCTCGGCAACAGCGAGCCCATCGATACCGGACGAATGGCGATCCAGCGCCGGATTTCCGCAACCTTCAAGGATATTCCGGGCGGCCAGATCCTGGGCCCGACCTACGACTACACGCACCGCCTGCTGGATTTCCGGCTGGCCGGTGAGGGCGGGTCCGGCGGCGAAGGCTCCGCGCCGGAGGAAGGCCGCGGCCCGCCGCCGGACGAGGCGGTCCCGCGCATCGTGGACCTGCTGGGCCGCGAAGGCCTGATTGAGGAGGAAGCCGCCTCGGAAACCGCCGAAGCGCCGCCGGCGGACATCACGAGGGAACCGCTTAGATTTCCGGCGGACCGCGACGCCCGGCTCCAGGCGCTCGCGCGCGGTGACGAAGGGTTCCTGCTCGCGCTTGGCTATTCGAGCCAGCGCGGCTTCTCCAACAACCATCCCTTCGCCGGAGAGATCCGTTACGGCGCGGTCGCGGTCGAGATTATGCCGGAGGAGCTCGGCTTCGCCGTCGAGATCGGCGAGATCGAAGTGACCGAAGTGCAGATGGTCAACCAGTTCAAGGGCAGCTCTGCGGCGCCGCCCCAATTCACCCGCGGCTACGGCCTCGTCTTCGGCCACCAGGAACGCAAGGCCATGTCCATGGCCCTGGTGGACCGCGCCCTCAGGTGCCGCGAGTTGGACGAAGCGGCAGTTGCCCCGGCGCAGGATGAGGAGTTCGTCCTCTACCACAGCGACAATGTCGAGGCGTCCGGCTTCGTGCAGCACCTGAAGCTGCCGCATTATGTGGATTTCCAGTCGGAGCTCGAATTGCTGCGGAAGCTCCGGGCCGAGTTCGAGGCCCCGTCCGCAGAGGCGGCGGAATAGGCGCGGTGGTCGAGGACGGCTACAATTTCGCCTATCTGGACGAGCAGACCAAGCGGATGATCCGCCGGGCGATCCTGAAGGCCGTCGCCATTCCGGGCTACCAGGTGCCCTTCGGCAGCCGTGAAATGCCGCTTCCCTTCGGCTGGGGCACAGGCGGCATCCAGGTCACGGCCAGCATTATCGGGCCCGACGACACGCTGAAGGTGATCGACCAGGGCGCCGACGACACGGTCAATGCGGTCAGCATCCGCAAGTTTTTCGCACGGACGGCAGGCGTCGAGACCACGGAACGCACAGAGGCGGCCACCATCGTCCAGACCCGGCACCGGATACCGGAAACGCCGCTCGGAGCCGGCCAGATACTCGTCTATCAGGTGCCGATCCCCGAGCCGCTGCGCTGGCTCGAACCGAGGGAGACCGAAACGCGCAAGATGCACGCGCTGCAGGAATACGGGCCCATGCATGTCCGCCTCTACGAGGACATCGCGCATTTCGGTCATATCGCCACCTCCTACGACTATCCCGTGCGCGTGAACGGCCGCTACCTGATGCGGCCCTCGCCCATTCCCAAGTTCGACAATCCGAAGATGGACCGCTCGCCGGCGCTGCAGCTGTTCGGCGCGGGCCGCGAGAAGCGCATTTACGCCATCCCCCCGCACACGGAGGTGCGGAGCCTCGACTTCGACGACCACCCGTTCGAGGTCCAGAAGTGGGCGGATGTGTGCGCGTTCTGCGGTTCCGGCGACAGTTTCCTCGACGAGATCGTCACCGACGACCGGGGCGGGCGCATGTTCGTGTGCTCGGACACCGACTATTGCAGCAGGCGCCGCGAAGCCGGCTGCACAGGCCCCGCCATGCAGGCCGCCGGACCGGGCGAGGCCTGATATGCAGCCCGACGCCGTGCCGCCGCTCCTCTCCGCCCGGGGCGTGACGAAGTTCTACGACGGCATCCTCGGCTGCCGCGACGTGTCGTTCGAGATCTGGCCCGGAGAAGTGCTGGGCGTCGTCGGCGAGTCCGGCTCCGGCAAGACAACGCTGCTGCACTGCATTTCCGCCCGTCTCGAACCGACGGCAGGGACAGTCGAGTACATGACGCGGCATGACGGACCGGCGGACATCTACCGCATAAGCGAACCGGCACGGCGCCTCCTCATGCGGACCGATTGGGGCTTCGTCCACCAGAACCCGCGCGAGGGGCTACGCATGGGGGTGAGCGCGGGCGCCAATATCGGCGAGCGCCTGATGGCGGTGGGCGCGCGCCACTACGGCAATATCCGGCATGCGGCCACTGACTGGCTCGACAAGGTCGAGATGGATACGGGCCGCATGGACGACCTGCCGATCACCTTCTCCGGCGGTATGCAGCAGCGGTTGCAGATCGCGCGCAACCTGGTGACGGCGCCCCGCATCGTGTTCATGGACGAGCCCACGGGCGGGCTCGACGTGTCCGTCCAGGCGCGGCTGCTCGACCTGCTGCGCGGCCTCGTGTCGGACCTCGGGCTGGCGGCCGTTATCGTGACGCACGATCTGGCCGTCGCGCGCCTGCTGTCGCACCGCCTGCTCGTCATGCGCCGCGGCGAGGTCGTGGAATCCGGGCTGACGGACCAGGTCCTCGACGATCCGCAGCATCCCTATTCGCAGCTTCTCGTGTCTTCGGTAATCCATCCGTGACGGCAAAGGGCCACAGGCATTGACAGCCGCAATCGAAATCAGGGACCTGGCGAAATCCTTCACCCTGCACAACCAGGGAGGCATTCGCCTCTCCGTGCTGGACGGCTTCGACCTGGAGGTCCATGAGGGCGAGTGCGTGGCGCTTCATGGCCCCTCCGGCATCGGCAAGAGCACGGTGCTCCGCTGCATTTACGCAAACTACCGCACGGACCGGGGACGCATCCTTGTCCGGCACCGGGACGGCTCCGTCGATATGGCGTCGGCGCACCCGAGGGAAGTACTCGCCGTGCGCGGCGAGACCATCGGATATGTGAGCCAATTCCTGCGCGTTGTCCCGAGAGTGGCGGCGGAAGACGTGGTTGCCGAGCCTCTGCGCAGTCGAGGCGCGAACCGCGAGGGCGCGGCGAAGGCAGCGCGCGGGATGCTGCAATGCCTCAACATTCCGGCCGCGCTGCACCGGCTGGCGCCTGCGACCTTCTCCGGAGGCGAGCAGCAGCGCGTCAATCTCGCGCGGGTCTTCGTCGCCGATTATCCCGTCCTGCTGCTGGACGAACCGACCGCATCGCTGGACCGGGAAAACCGGGAAGTGGCGGTCGGGCTGATTCGCGCTGCCGTCGGGAGGGGCGCCGCCGTCGTCGGGATCTTTCACGATTCCCAAGTGCGGGACGCAGTGGCAAACCGGACCGTGCAATTGTCCGCCATGCGGGAGGCTGCGTAACGATGCCACTCACCGTCACCAACGCCCGGATCGTTACGCCGGACGACATCGTTTCCGGAACCGTCGAAATCGAGGACGGCCGGTTCGCGGCGATCGGAGACGGCATTGTCCGGTCCGGGGAGGTCGTCGATTTCGAAGGCGACTACCTGCTGCCCGGCCTCGTCGAGCTTCACACCGACAATCTGGAACGCCAGTTCACCCCACGCCCCGGCGTCGAGTGGCCGGCGGAGGCCGCGGTACTGGCCCACGACAGCCAGCTCGCCGCCGCCGGAATCACGACTGCGCTCGATACCGTGCGGATCGGCGGCGGCGACAAGGCGCGCCCGGGTCACCTCTCGGGCATGGCGGATGCCGTGAAGGGGGCGATGCGATGGGGCGTGTTGCGCGCGGAGCATTTCCTGCACTTGCGATGCGAGGTCTCCAGCCCGGACCTGATGGAACACTTCTCGCCCTTCATGGATGACGCTCTAGTGCGCCTGGTTTCCCTGATGGACCACACACCGGGGCAAAGGCAGTTCGTCGATCTCGGCAAGCACCGCGAGTACTACCAGGGCCGCTACGGCCTGAACGACGACGAGATGGACGACTATGTGAAGGCCAAGCAGCAGGCTCAGCAACAGTTCAGCGCCCGCCACCGCGCGCTGGTCGTCAAGGCGCTGGAGGGCCGGAACATCGCCCTGGCGAGCCATGACGACGCCACGGTCGAGCATGTCGAGGAGTCGGTGCGCGACGGCGTCGCCATCGCCGAGTTCCCGACCCGGGTCGAAGCCGCAGAAGCGGCCCGGGGGAACGGCCTCGCCATATTGATGGGCGCGCCCAACCTCGTGCTGGGCGGTTCGCATTCCGGCAATGTCTCGGCCCTCGACCTCGCCTCCTCCGGGCTTCTCGACATCCTGTCGTCCGACTATGTGCCCTCGAGCACCCTCCAGGGCGTGTTCCTGCTGCGCGACGGCATCCCGGACATGACGCTGCCCCGCGCGGCTGCGGTGGCGACGGCCAATCCTGCGCGGGCGGTCGGGCTGGAGGACCGGGGTGAGGTCGCCGCCGGCAAGCGGGC
>MPNF01000137.1 GCA_002238885.1 Alphaproteobacteria bacterium bin95
GCCTCCGCAGCCGAAGCAAACACGCCGTCGCCCCCGGGAAGGATCGCGCCGCCCGAACTGCGCACCACCCCGACCCGTTTCGGCCCGTCGCCCTCGCCGTCCTCCTCGACGAACGCCGTCCATGGCGACCTGCCCTCCGGACGCTTGCTCATGAGCTGCACCAGCGCGCCCGCAAGGGGCGGGAGACCGTCCGGATTCTCGATACCGCCCAGGAACCCCGTCTGCCCGCCGAGCTCGACCGTCCAGCGATGGCCCCGGTCGCGGGCCGCCTTCGCCGCCTTGCCTCCGCTCAGGACCTCGCGCTCCCAGTCGAGACCGGCCGCAAGGCGATGACCGCCAACAGTGAGAACGCTCATCCGCCGGGCTCCCGGACGGGTCCGGCGCGTGTCTCCGACACGTCCCGGCCGTTGCCGTCGGTGGTGGCCGGAGCCACATTGCCGTTTCCGGCCCGGACATATCCGCCGGCGCCCTCGCCGAGCCGGCGCTCGGAAATGCCGAGCGGCGTCCCGATATCGGCCGTCACCAGCAGCGCCGTCTCGACGCGGGCGATGGCCGTGTCCGCGGCGCCTTCGGGCAGCGGCACAGCCGGATGGAACGTCCCCGACCGCTCGCCCGAGGATGACCGCTCGCGGAAGCCCGTGAGGAGCAGCGTCTCGCCCCTTGCGATGCGCTGCGTCACCACGATCGCGCGGCGACCCGCCGCCGGAAGCTGGATCTGATCGCCCGGGGGCCCGAATGTCGTGATCTCCGGTGCGTCCTGGATCGTCGCCGTGATCCGCGCCAGAACCTCGTCCGGCGCCACGATCCGAGCCACGAAACCCAACCCGAACCCCCATGAAACCAAATCGGGCTTCCGTTCGAAGGTCCGCAGCCCGGTCTCGGTAATGCTCGTGCTGATTTCGCTCAGGTAGGCCTGGTCGAACAGGTCATAGAACTGCGCCGGGCGCCCGTTCAGCGTCGGCACGTCCACCGACAGCACTCGCGAGGCGGTGCCGACCTTCCTCAGCGCGTTCACCGTTGCCCGCAGGGACGACGCCCCGACCGATGTCGGCTTCACCACCGAGATCGAGCCGTTCTCGACGCCGACCACGAAGTTCGAGCCGAACACTTCGGGCAGAATGCCGGTCAGCCCCACATCGTAGTCCGAGCCCTTGTCGAAGCGCACCGAGTAGACGTGCACCGACAAGGTCACCGGCCTCAGCACATGACCGTTCACATGCTCCAGATAGGCCCGAACCCGCTCGACCGCGCGCGGCTTGCCGGTCACCGTCACCGTCCCCGCCGTCGTCGAAACCGAAACTGCGCCCTCCCGACCCGCGGCGGCCGCCGCCTGCGGCTCGATCTCCAGCCAGGGATCGTAGGTCATCTCCGAGGAGATCGTTTGCGAGGACGTGCCGCTCGTCCCCTCGCCGGCGCTCCCTCGCGTCGTCGTCGTCACGCCGTATGTTTGCCTGCCCGCCAGTGCGTGGACCTCGAAGATCCGCGTCTCGGATCGCACCACCTCGACAGTTGCGCTCTTCTCGTCGTATTGCCACCGGTAGCCGGCAGCCTGCGTCCAGGCGTCGAGCAGACGGTCCAGCGGACCCGACCACACGCCGGCCTCGCCCGCCAGCTCGTCCGCCCAGGACGAAAGCCAGCCCGTCACGAAGCCGTTGCCCGCCGAGCGCGCCGCACGGCCCCTGACCTCACCGCGACCTTCGACGGAGTCTACCCCAACCTCGGCTGCTGCCTCGACCTCCGCGCCGGCAACCGCTTCGCCGCGGCCCAGCCATTCCGCTCCGACGATCCGGACCGGAATGCCGGCCGCATCCTCGAGACGCCGCGCCAGAACCTCGTCGCCCGGCGCGTCGCCGAGCGTGACCACGATCCCGGCCTCCGACCTCAGATCCTCGGGAAGAAGCGAACGCTCCGCCTCGACGGCCCGCAACGCAAGATAGGGGTCCCTGGACCGCGTGAGAGAGCGAAAGCCGGGCCGGTCGGGTTCAAGCGACCCGACGGAACTCAGCCGGTCTTCGACAGACGCGGCCTCCCGCGCAACCTCATCCTGGTCGAACCAGCCGCAGCCCGACAGGGCAACACCCAGCGACAACGAAAGCACCATGCTCCCGACGCGCGCAGATGACGTCCTGTTGACAACGTGCGGCGAATCGCTCAATTCCACCCCCAATAACACCGGTCAGGAACCGATGTGGAGGCCGGCTAATGAACATCTGCCGGCCTGCAACTGGTTCGGACTGGGTGTCGTGCCGTACAGCCCGGTCGCGCGCGGCGTGCTGACCGGCAAATACCGCCCCGGAGCCGAACCCGAGGCCGGCAGTCGGGCAGCCCGCGGAGACCGGCGCATCCAGGAAACGGAACTCCGGGACGAGTCGCTGGAGATTGCGGGGCAGATTGTCGCCCATGCGGAGCGGCGGGGCATGTCCGCCGCCCAATTCGCCACATTGTGGGTGCTGAACAACCGCTTCGTCACATCGGTGATCGCCGGACCGCGAACCCGGGCGCAGTGGCGCGACTATCTGGGCGCGACGGATTGCGCCTTCACCGCCGAGGATGAAGCGCTGATCGACAGTCTGGTCGCGCCCGGCCATCCTTCCACCCCCGGCTACAACGATCCGCAATATCCCGTCGAGGGCAGGCTGGTCTGGACCGCCGTACCCGAGCAAGGGGTTTCGCAATGACGACCGACCATCGCGCCTATGCCGGCCTTCGCGTGTGCGACCTGACGCAGGGCGTTGCCGGGCCTCACTGCGCCTTCCTGCTGGCTCAGCACGGCGCCGACGTCATCAAGATCGAACCGCCGGGCGGGGACTGGGCAAGGGGCATCGGCAAGCGGCACGGGCCCTACTCCGCCTTTTTCCTGCAGGTCAATCGGGGCAAACGCTCGCTCGCCCTCGACCTCAAGCAGGTCGAGGCGAGGAACGCGGCGGCGAAGATTGCAGCAGAGGCGGATGTGGTGCTGGAGGCGTTCCGGCCGGGCGTCACCGCACGGTTCGGCCTCGACTATGAGAGCATCCGCGCCGTCAATCCGGATGTCATCTACCTGTCCGTGACCGGCTACGGCCAGACGGGGCCCTGGAGCCACAAGCCGCTGACCGATTCTATCGCACAGGCGGTGACCGGCATGATGTCGATGAACCGCGACAAGGACGGGTTGCCGCAACGGGTCGGCATGATCGCCATCGACGTGATGACCGGCCTCTACGCCTTCCAGGCAGTGTCGGCGGCACTCTATGCCCGTGCTGTCCGCGGCGCGCCGGGCCGCTATGTCGACATGAGCCTCCAGCAGTCCGCCGGCGCCTTCATGGCCGCGAAGATGATCGAATACCATCTGGAAGGCCCTGTGCCTCAGGTAGTCGGCGTCCCCGTCGGGACATTCGAAAGCGCGGACGGCTTCGTGAATATCAATGCCCGGCGCGAGAAGCATTTCGAGGCGCTCTGCGGGCTCGTGGACCGGCCGGAGCTCGCCTGGGACCCGCGTTTTGCGACTTACGATACTCGGATCGAGAACGAGGCTGCCTTGCTCGCGCTGCTGCGCCCGCTGGTAAGGGAGCGGTCCACGGCGGAGTGGGTCAGGCTGCTCGGCGAGGCGGACATCATTGCCGGGCCGGTCAACGATTTCGGCGACTATTTCCGGGAACCGCAGGTGCTCCATAACGGGTCCGTAGCCTGGCAGGAGCACGATGAGGTCGGTCACGTTCCCATGCATGTCGTGCCGGGGATCGAAACGGCTCCGGAAGGCAGTTTCCATGCAACGGCACCGGATCTGGGAGCCCACAGCCGCGCCGTCCTCCGCGAGTTCGGCTACGGCGACCGGGACATCGACAGCATGGCGTCCTCGGGCGCGGTCATCGACGGCGCAGGCGCAGACCACACGGCGGCCCAAGCTGCCGCCGACTAAGCCCGCCTCCGCGTCGCCGCGGGCCGGAAATTTTACAAAAGCCTTATCCCGTATTATCGTCGTTCCATCTTAGGGGGAAGCTGTGGCTCGACCGAGCGGCCGAACGGCCCCGGGGGCTTCCCTTGTCATTGAACTGACTTCGAGAGCGCTGCTTTGCCTCCGGGCAATCGCGGCCTCCATTGCGGCCCGGACGGCCGCAACGAGCTCCTGCCCGTACCCTTGCAGTGGCGCAAGCGATTGCCCGGGCAGGCTGCGCCGGACTTCTGAGGGGGCGAGGCCGAATTGTCGGGCCGGCCCCGTTTGCAGGCGCAAGCAGCATCTGACGAGCATCGGTCCGATACCGGGCCGATCCTTGACATGCCGGTCCGGACGGGACCGGCCGATAACACGAGGAAGGATTGAACCATGGCAGATGTGTCCCTGTTGACGACGAACCCGGAGTTCGCGCTCGACCGCCAGAGCTACAGCAACGACCCGCTCGATGACCGCGAAACCGATCTTTACCGCGGCGAGTACATCCTGTCGTTCGTGGAGAAGTGGGACGAGCTGATCGATTGGACGGCGCGTGCCGAGAGCGAGGGGCAGTTCTTCATCGACGTCCTTCGCGCCCGCGGCAAGGAATCCGTGCTGGACGTCGCCTGCGGCACGGGTTTCCACTCAGTGCGCCTGACAGAGGCCGGGTTCAATGTGACATCGAGCGACGGGTCGGCCACGATGCTGGCCAAGTCCTTCGAGAACGCCAGGTCGCGCGGGCTGATCCTCAAGACCGTCCAGGCCGACTGGCGCTGGCTGAACCGTCATATCCAGGGCAAGTACGACGCGATTATCTGCCTGGGAAACTCGTTCACCCACCTGCATGACGAGATGGACCGCCGCCGCGCCCTGGCGGAGTTCTACGCCGCGCTGAAGCATGACGGGATGCTGATCCTCGACCAGCGCAACTACGACACCATGCTGGACGAGGGCTTCTCGTCCAAGCACAAATACTATTACTGCGGCGACGAGGTGAATGCGGAGCCCGAATATATCGACGACAGCCTCGTCCGGATGAAATACAGCTTCGCCGACGGTTCCGACTACACGCTCAACCTCAGCCCGATCCGCAAGAATTACGTGCGCCGCCTGCTCAGCGAGGCTGGGTTCGCCCGAGTGCGCACTTATGGCGATTTTCAGGAGACTTACGCGGAGAACGATCCGGATTTCTTCATTCATGTCGCCGAGAAGTCCACGCTGCATGTCGTGCGCTGGGGCGGCGGCGTCCGCGAAGAAGGCGAGAGCGACGTTCGCGACATCACCGAGGACTATTACGACAGCGACGACGCCGACACGTTCTACTCAATGGTCTGGGGTGGCGAGGACCTGCATCTCGGCATCTACGAGACGACACAGGACATTCGCGAAGCCAGCGCCGAAACCGTCGACCGGATGATGGCGATGCTGCCCGATATACGGACCGACACCCGCGTCCTCGACATCGGAGCCGGCTATGGCGGCTCGATGCGGCGCCTCGTCAAGCAGACCGGCTGCTTGGCTACATGCCTGAACATCTCCGAGACGCAAAACGACACCAACCGCGCCAGGAACCTGCAGGCGAAACTCGGTAGCCGGATATCCGTCGTACACGGCGTCTTCGAGAACATCCCCGATCCGAACGCCAGCTATGACGCAGTTTGGAGTCAAGACGCCATCCTGCACTCGGACCAGCGCGACAAGGTGCTGGCCGAAGTCTGGCGCGTGCTGAAGCCCGGCGGCTACTTCGTGTTTACCGACCCGATGCAGGCCGACGACGTGCCGGACGGCGTGCTCCAGCCAGTTTACGACCGGCTCCAGCTCAACAGCCTCGGCTCCATGCGCTTGTACCGCGAGACGGCGCAGGCGCTGGGCTTCGAGGTGTTGGCGCAGGAGGACATGACCGGTCATCTCCGCACCCACTACGACCGGGTGCGGGAGGACCTCACGGCCGGTTACGACAGGCTGCGCGAAAACGGCGCCTCGGCCGAGTATCTCGACAGGATGACCGTCGGTCTGGAGAACTGGGTGAAGGCTGCGGATGCCGGACACCTGGCCTGGGGCATCCAGCTCTTCCGCAAGCCGGAGTAAGGCGCCGGAGCGGCGGGCACGGCCTGCCGCCTCGGTCGGTTTGTATTATGAACAAGCACATCCGCGACATAGAGGCCGGTCCTTCGGGCATCCGGGTCTCGTTCGAGCTGTTTCCACCGAAGACGCCGGAGGGCCTGCTCAGGCTGGACCGCGAGGTCGACCGGCTGGCGGCGCTGGGGCCGGAGTATTTCTCCGTCACCTACGGCGCCGGCGGCACGACCCGGGACCGCACCCGGGGCACGGTCGAGCGGGTGACAAAGCGAACCGACCTGCCCGTCGCCCACCATCTGACCTGCGTCGGAGCGAGTCGAGCGGAGATCGACGCACTCGCCCACGAACTTCGGGCTTCGGGCATCCGGCGCATCGTCGCCTTGCGGGGGGACGCCCCGGGTGACGGGCCTTACCACCCATCCGCGGGCGGTTATGCCTTCGCGGTCGATCTGGTCGAAGGCCTCATGCGCGTCGCCGATTTCGACATCGCCGTGGCCGCCTACCCGGAGGTTCATCCGGAGGCGGCGAGCCCCGAGGCGGATATCGACAACCTCAAGCGCAAGTTCGATGCCGGCGCCCGCTTCGCGATCACGCAATATGCATTCGACACGGACTCGGTGCTGCGCTTCGTCGACCGCGCCAGAAAGGCCGGGATTGGCGCACCGATTGTGCCCGGGATCATGCCGGTCAGCCATTTCGGCGGCCTCAAGCGCTTTTCGGCGAGGTGCGGGGCTTCGATTCCCGGCTGGATGGAACGCATGTTCGAGGGCCTGGACGAGCGGCCTCAGGCGCGCGCATCGGCAGCCGCCGCGGTAGCAACCGAGCAGTGCCGGCGCCTCGCCGCCGAGGGCCTGACCGAGTTCCACATTTACACACTGAACAAGGCGGAGGTCAGCACCGCGCTTTGCCGGTCGCTGCGGATCGGCTGCGAGGAACCCGGCCAGAGCGCGGCCTGAAGAGACGGACGACCTGCGCGCCCGCCTCACTCGTCATGTCCGTATCCTGCAAACGAGCGGCGAGCGATCTCCGATTGTTGAATTCAGCGTGCTGCGTCGTAAGCTGCGATGCGCAGTAGCATTCGATATTCGCCACCGCGGGCAGACCAGGATCGCCGAACGGTCGGCCATTCCGGCGGATCGGGCCGTGCTACAGGAGACGGGAGAGACAGGGCGGAATGACCAGCTTCGACTACATCGTTATCGGTGCCGGTTCCGCCGGTTGCGTGATGGCCAATCGCCTCAGCGAGAACCGGCAGAACAGCGTGCTCCTGCTCGAAGCGGGCGGGCGCGACCTCAACCCGTTCATCCATATCCCCGCCGGCTTCTTCAAAACGCTCTATGACACCTCCGTCAACTGGTGCTACGCCACCGAGAAGGAGGAGGGCAGCGGGACCCGGGCGATCCACTGGCCGCGCGGCAAGGTGCTGGGCGGCTCGTCCGCGATCAACGGCCACCTCATCGTACGCGGCCAGCCCGAGGACTATGACGGCTGGGC